>JAXJQF010000042.1:0-8774 GCA_036311285.1 Ruminobacter sp.
TAACTAATAAGCCAGCAGATGCGTTATTATGTACTTATGTAGCAGTATTCTTCTGTGCAGCATGTTCTTGGTTAGGTATTAAGAAAGGTATAGAAAGAACAACAAAACCAATGATGATATTGTTATTATTATTCTTGGTATTGTTATGTGGTTATGCTATTTCTTTACCAAATGCTGAAAAAGGTTTAGAGAAGTTCTTTGTTCCAGAACTAAGTGATTTATCATTAAGTAAGATCGGTTCTATTCTGCACGCAGCTCTTGGGCAAGTGTTCTTCACTCTTGGTTGTGGTGTCGGTATTATCATGGCATACGCAAGTTATATGGGTAAGAAGAAAACTATCGTTAGTGAAAGCTTGATCGTATGTGGTATTGATACTTTTGTGGCGATTTTAGCAGGTGTTATGATCTTTGCCGCATGCTACTCTCAAGGGATTGGTGTAGACGCAGGGGTTTCATTAGTATTCCAATCAATGGTTGAAATCTTTAAGCATATGCCTATGGGACAATTTTTTGGAGTTTCTTTCTTCTTCTTACTATTTATTGCAGCTATAACATCTTTAATCAGTGTGTTTGAATCAGTGGTTTCATTTGGTATTGACTGTTTTAATTTAAGTAGAAAAAAGAGTGTATTTTATGTTTCAGTAATAAACGTTCTTATTACTATACCTGCGGTATATTCATTTAGTACTTTAGCTAATGTTGAACTTTTTGGTCAAGATATCATTACATTTGAAGACTTTGTTTCAAGTAATATCTTCATGGTTCTTGGTTCTTTACTATTTGCTGTGTTCTGTTACAGTCGTTATGGTTGGGGTATTAACAACTATATGGCAGAAATTAACGAAGGTCATGGCGTTAAGTTACCAAATTTCTTTAGAAACTATTTAAGATTTGTAATACCTGTTTTTATCTTAATAGTATTTGTAACAGGTATCATGAGCTAATAAAAGTTAATGATAAAAACTAGATAGATAATAAAAGACCTACACTTTAAAAGTTGTAGGTCTTTTTTAACTAGTTATATTTAACTTGTTATATTGATTTGATATTTGTATTGCTCAAACAATTAATGTTTTATACCTTTATCTTTCTTTAGAAAGCGTATAAATGAAAGATCCCATTGATGAGCGTTCTTTACTATATCTTTATCTTCGAAGTAGATTATAAATTTATTAACTTGTTCTTGAGTATAGGACGAGTTCATTAAGCCTGATAGTCTTGCAATTTGTTCATATTGAGCAGAAGGCAACCACGTCTTAGAGATTTTGAATATTTTGCTAGCTTCAATACATTGATCAACTTTACGTAGAGGCAGTAATATTTCAATGTTATCGTAATAATCTTCCATCTTCGGTTCTGACAAAGGCTTGATTAGATTTGCTTTGATTAACTCGATTACGTATAGATTGATGATACCGATGTCTGGATTGTAAATTATTTCGTTTTTAAAGGTGATTTTATTATATTTAGTAATTCTTAATGCATCTTGATACTTGTGGTAATCAAGAGTTGTTTTGTCTCCTCGTAAAAAAGGTAAAATTCCTAAAATGTAGATTATCTTTGCTTGTAATGAAAGCGTTGAATCATAAAGTTTTTTTATTTCTTCTGAATTTAATTTTTCATTTAAATTGATGTTGTTATTCATTTTTTACCTCTTTGTTCTCATTTTATCATATAGAAAAGTATAAAAAGTACATATATGTTGTTTTTTTTAACTAATTTAATTATATTAGTAAATAAGCGGTTGGTCTTAAGTGCATGAAGTTCTTGTCGTTATACAATATAAGAACTACATAATAAATATGTAATTAAAATTGATTGCATGGTATGCAAAGTAAAAAGTGAAGTTAAGATGTTGTTAAAAATGAATAAGATTTTATCATATATCGTAATAGTAATAGCTGCTATGACACTTGTTGCTTGCGGTCCTAGCAAACCTCGTCCAAAACGTGGTACAACTTTAGAAATTGTACCTACAACAAAAGTGCCCAAAAAGACTGTAAATTGTGGTATGGGCTTTTCATTTTGTAAAAAAACTCGTGAATGTATTCGACCTGTTGCTTTAATGAAGGATGGAGATCCTAAAACCATTAAAGTGGAGTTCGATAAAAAGTGTAACTAAAGACATATAATCTAAAGTTATATCTAACAAAGGTTTAAAGTCATTTAATTAAATACCAAACTGCAAATGCAACTAATAAAAAAGTTGTGTTGAGTTTTGTTGGTCTAAAAATATTATTAGAAAATTTATGTGTTCTTCTGTATGTGATAATTTAGACACTTTAAAAGAGTCATATTCTAATTATAAAAATACGTTTTATTGATATTTTGTACTTAAGTTTTATTAAACATATGTAAAGAAATGTCTTGAAGTGGTATAATCTGCAAGATTTTTGAAAATTAAGCATTTATTAAATAATTATTAGTACTAGGAATTATTAAAGTTATAGGATTTACACATGTCTTGCATTCGCCAGGAAAAACGTCGTTTGGACTATAAAGAGCCTTTATTTACAATTACTGATGTTGATCTTACCTTTGAACTAGATTTTGAAAATACAGTTGTAACTTCTGTAAGTAAGGTAAAACGTTTAACAAGTGATGCTAATGAACCATTAGTTTTAGATGGTGATGAATTAAAACTATTAAGTGTTGCTATTGATGGTAAAGAAGTTAAGTTTGTAGAAACTTCAACAACTTTGACTATCGAGAATGTTCCAGCTGAGTTTGAATTAACAATCAAGACTCAAATTAGTCCTAAAAATAATTCAGCATTAATGGGATTATATGTATCAGATGGTAAATATTGTACTCAATGTGAGCCAGAAGGATTTAGAAGAATTACTTTCTTTTTAGACCATCCAGATGTTTTAGCTAAATATACTACTCATATTATTGCTAAAGATGGTGAATATCCGTTCATGCTTTCAAATGGTAACAAGATTAGTGATACAGTAGTTGACGGTATCAGAACTGTTACTTGGCAAGATCCATTCCCAAAACCAAGCTATCTATTTGCATTAGTAGTAGGTGATTTTGATGAACTTACAGATAAGTTTATAACTAAAAGTGGCAGAAATGTAGATGTATTCCTATACGTAGATAAAGGTCAAGCAGCTAGAGGTCTTCACGCGTTAGAATCTATTTTAAAATCAATGAAATGGGATGAAGAACGTTTCGGTTTAGAATATGATTTAGATAGATTTATGGTAGTAGCGGTTGACTTTTTCAACGCAGGAGCCATGGAAAATAAGGGGTTAAATATCTTTAACTCTAAGTTCGTGTTAGCAGATTCTAAGAGTGCAACAGATAATGATGTTGAAAATATCTTATCTGTAATTGGTCATGAGTATTTCCATAATTGGACAGGAGATAGAGTAACTTGTCGTGATTGGTTCCAATTAAGCTTAAAGGAAGGCTTAACTGTATTTAGAGATCAAGAATTTTCTAGTGATTTAGGTTGTAGACCTATTGAAAGATTAAAAGCTATAAGCGTAATAAAAGGTCCTCAATTTGCAGAGGATTCAGGTCCAATGGCTCATCCTATTAGACCAGACTTCGTAATGGAAATGAATAATTTCTACTCAGTTACTGTATATGACAAGGGTGCTGAAGTTATTCGTATGATTCATACAATTTTAGGTGAAGATTTATTCCAAAAAGGTATGAAGCTTTATTTTGAACGCTTTGACGGTAAAGCAGTAACCTGTGAAGACTTTGTAAAGAGTATGGAAGATGCGTCAGGCATTGACTTAACTCAATTTAGAAATTGGTACTCTCAAGCTGGTACGCCAGAAGTTACAGTTAGCTTAAATTACGTTGAAGAAAATAAACAAGCAATTTTAAACTTAACTCAATTTACGCCAGCAACACCAAATCAAGCAACAAAAGAACCGTTTGTAATTCCTGTAAGCATGGCTCTTTATACAAGTGAAGGTAAAAGAATTGATCTTCAAAGAAATGGCGAAAAATTAAATGAAGTTCAATTATTAACTAAAGAAAATGACGTTTGGGTGTTTGATAATGTTGAAGAACGTCCTGTGGTTGCGATGTTCCAAAATTTTAGTGCACCAGTTAAGTTTTTCTATCCTTATACAGAATCAGACCTAATTACTTTATTAAAGTACGCTGAGGATCCTGTAAATAGATACGATGCAATGCAGAGTTTGATCAACAATTATTTACTTGTAAATGTTGCAAATGTACAAAGAAAGACTGAGTTCTCAAACATTTCTGCGATTGTAAGTGCATTTAAGTATGTAATTAAAGACACAAATATCGATAATAGATTTAAAGCATTTTTATTAAAACTTCCAAGTGTTAACACTTTAATGGAATTATTTAAGGTAATAGATATTGATGCTATTTCTGAAATCAGAAATTACATATTTGAATCATTGAGTGTACAGTTACACAATAATTTTAAGAATTTGTATGTTGATTTATATGAACAATATGCAGAGAGAGTAAAATCTGGTGAACCGTATGAATGTAATGAAGAACAAATCGGCCAAAGAGAATTATGTGCAAGTGTTTTACCATACTATATCAAGAGTTTAATTTTAGATGGTGATTTAGATGTTGCTAATTCTGTAATTAAGGAACATTACTTCTTGTCAGACAATATGACAGATTGCTTAACGGCAATGAATATTGTTTGTCAATTTGGTTTAGAGGTTCAAGAAGAAATTCTAGAAGACTTTGAAGAAAAATGGTCAGATAACGCATTAGTATTTGATAATTACTTCAGAGCAATTGCGATGTCTGAGCAAGAAGGAACACTAGAAAGAGTGAAGGGCTTAATGAATCATAAGTGCTTCGATCTTTCAAATCCAAACAGAGTAAGAGCTTTAATTGGAAGTTTTGCAATGGCTAACCCGATTTGTTTTCATGCAAAAGATGGCAGTGGCTATGAATTTTTAACAGATATACTAATTAAGCTGAATTCGATAAATGCTCATGTTGCAGCAAGAATTATGACACCAATGATTAGCTTAAATAGACTTGATTTATCTCGAAAGCAATGTATTCAAAAATGCTTTGATAAGTTGTTAAGGCTTGATGGATTAAGTACGTCTCTGTTCGAAAAGATAGATAAAGCATTAAAGTAATAACATAAATTGAGAGCATTGTTGACAAATAATGCTCTCGTAATTTTTAAAGTAAGTGATAAATGGCTAATAGATTTATAAATTTTAGTGTCAGAATTTCTCCTGAAGAAGTGTTGGCTATCTACCAAGGGGCGATTCAAAAAGTTATAGTTATTAGCGACACAGGATTAAAAATTGAGATGAAAGCATCTCATTTTAGACAATTTACAACATCAAGTGGAATTAGCGGAAGGTTTCAGATGGAGCTTGATGAACGAAATAAACTAGTAAGTTTAAGAAGAATTTAATAAACTTTGCGAGTTAAGTAGTTTGTGCTGTTAATTTTAAAGAATGTTGAAACTTAGAAAATTTTAGAGGTATCTTGGTATGTTTTATTCATTATATAAGTCTTGCATAAGACCAATTATATTTAAGTTTAATCCAGAAACTGCTCATAATATGATAATGGGACAGATGAGATTTATGTCTAAGTCTAAACTTTTAACAGCTATGATATCTCAAAATGTTGCTTCAAAACCTGTAAAGGTTATGGGAATAGATTTCCCAAATCCAGTAGGGCTAGCAGCTGGTTTAGATAAAGACGGTGAAGCAATTGATGCTTTTGGTGCATTAGGTTTTGGTTTTATTGAAGTAGGTACAGTTACTCCAAAACCACAACCAGGAAACGATAAACCTCGCTTATTTAGAATTATTCCTAAAAAGGCCATAATTAACCGTATGGGCTTCAACAACCATGGGGTGGATAACTTAGTCGAGAATATTAAGAAATCGCGTTATAAGGGCGTTTTAGGCGTAAATATTGGAAAAAATAAAGTAACACCAATCGAAAAGAGCGTTGATGATTATTTATATTGTTTCGATAAAGTGTATGAATATGCTTCATATGTGACAATCAATATTTCATCTCCAAATACTCCTAATTTAAGAAGTTTACAATTAGGTGAAGCTTTAGAAGAACTCGTAATGGCTCTTAAAAAGCGTCAAAGTGAGTTAAGCGAAAAGTTTGGAAAGTATGTACCTTTAGCAGTTAAAATTGCTCCTGATTTAACTGATGAAGAAGTCGAAGGTATTTGTAATATTTTCTTAAAACATAAGGTAGATGGAATTATTGCAACTAATACAACAATCGCTAGAGATGAAGTTAAAGACTTTAAAAATGGATTAGAAACAGGGGGGTTAAGTGGTCAACCTGTATTCCAAAAAAGTACAGAAGTCTTAAAGAAGATTAATCAAATAGTAGATGGTAGAATTCCTATCATTGGAGTAGGTGGGGTTGATTCATTAGAAAAAGCACAAGAAAAATTTAAGAATGGTGCTGAACTTATTCAAATTTACACTGGTTTTATTTACGAAGGACCTAAACTTATTCAAAAAATTGTGAATTACCTATAAAAATTTAATAAAGAATTATTTAAATAAAAATATTTTATTGATTAAATAATAACTTGAATATAAACTCGTATACATATAAGAATAATTTTATAAGAGTATACGGGTTTTTATTTATGTCAAGAGTTTCTTTAGACGACGCAATAACATGGAAGTGGACAAAAAACACTGACTGTAATTATGTGAATATTACACTAATGACAAAAGATCATAGAGCGTTTAAAGGCACTACCCATATTCAATTAAATCATATCGACTTCGATAATGCTAGAGAAGCAGCATTTACAGAAAAAGATGCATTCTTATATAACGAATTTAAAAAAAGCATTGGTGACTTTAATTACAGTGAACAAGACAAGTTACTAATGGCTATTGACGCAACTTGTTTAGCAAGATTTCATAAGAAATTAACTGTAGTTGACAACTATTTTAAGCCTGTAAACAAAGCAAGAAAGGCAATTGTAGGTGAGGTTGTTTCAATTGTGACAGTTAATCAAAATAGTTCAAACAAATGCGTTAGCGGTAACTTTTTGGTTGTAGAAAAGGATGATGAATCTCAAACATGTTACCTTATGTTGTTAAATAAAGAATTACAGGTTGGTAAAGGTCAATATTGGAAATACTCAACATTAGTAAAAGTAGGTTATGACAAGATTATTCCAATGTCTGTAATTAATACTGAATTGATTAAAACTCTCAATATAGCTTAGGCTAGTCTTTGTGCCCTTGTTCTGGTCAAACAAGGGTTTCTTTTTTTTATATACAAGCAAAATAAAGCGTATCATTGTTCCTTAGAGACTTTCTATTTACAGTCAAATAATGTGTTTATAGCACTTTACTATCAATAGGTATATATCTATGCCTAACAAATGATAACGTTGTTTATAACGTCAATTACGATTCATAAAATAGCTCTAATAGCTGTCATATAGAAGAAGCAAGTAATAATCTTGTAGTTAGTATCTCTAATCGTAAAATAAAGCGGATATAGCGTTTATTTAAGTGTTTACAAAGTAGAGGGGATGTTACTCTATAGAACTTATGAATAAGCATAATAGCTTATCTTTAGAACAATCATTTGTAGTTCTAAAGATAAGACAAAGAGAAATATTGTAAGCAAATATGTTTCAAAGGATAAAAGAAGAGTAGAGGTGTCTAAACTTATGTTTATTGTTTTGTAATAATCGCAAAAAAAACATGTAAATATGATATTACACTGTAATTTACACTATATATTACATATATAAAACTGCTCTTTTAAACTATTTTCTACAACTGGAAACGAAAATGGAGTTTTTAAATTTTATATTTTTAAAAGATATAATTTGCTACAATTAATCTAAGCTTATTTAATAGTATTTATTTAAAATAACGCTATATTTATATTTAGATAGTATTAAAAAATGAGTTTTTATTTACTTTATTAAGTGGTGTTATTTTGAATAACGTGATTTTTATAGATTACTCTTATTCAAATTCTTATTTAAATATAAAATAAGTAATTTGAATAAAAACAAATCTATTTAAATAAGAAATTATGTTAAAATATTAATATTTTACGATAGTTTAAAGCTTTGAATTTAAAGGTTTTTGCTTGTATTTTTTGTGCTTTAAAATTTTTGCGATTTGAGATTAATCTTTTACATGTTACTACAATTAATCTATATTAATCTTAATTAACAACCATTTAACAAGACTGTTTTTTGTTGTTTTTTCATGTTTATGTAATTTTAAAATAATTTGTTTTCATGGTTATTTTTTGTATAGGGTTTTTGTTTCTTTTTTATGCTTGTAATAACTTTAAAATGTTAAGTCATGGTTTTTGGAATGTTGTTTAATTTTGGTGTTGTTACTGATTATTGAGTATTAATATTCAAAAATGCGCTATATGACGTTTGAATGAATATTATGAGTATTTGTTTTGTAAAAATTAAAAGCCCGTAAAATGAATTTTTAGCGGATTTGATGGCATCTTGAAGTTTGAGTTTTTGTAAATTTTAGATGAATTTAACTTTTTGTTTTCTTTTTAGAAGTTGCTCTTTTGTACCACTTCTACCCTAGTTGATTGTTTGATGTTTTTTATTGATTTTAATGTTCTTGGTATCAATACTATTTTGATAGTATTGATTATAAACTTAGGTTCCTTGTAACTGTCATAAAGTAAATGCCAATGTGTAAATGCCAAAATAAATATGTCAGTTTTCGCCAACTTGAAATTGTAATTTTTTAGTAAATTTCTCTACTGCTTGATCTGGTTGAGGAGTTGTTATGAGA
>JAXJQF010000043.1:0-31282 GCA_036311285.1 Ruminobacter sp.
CTTCTTCTTGTTCTCTGTTAATTATTATGATGCTTGCATAGTAAAACTATAGTTAGTTAAAACATAGAATTACTATTTCTCTCGACTTGTTTAACGGCAAGAAAAACAGAACCTTTAATAAATTTTTATATTTTTTTTTAAATTTTATGAATATATTTTTACACCTTGAAAATCAAGGAACAAACGATACGTAAATTTTAAAAAAAATATAAAATAAACGGTATATCTCGCGATATACCGTTTTATTATTTCAATTAAACTTTTGTAAATTACCTATTTTGTTTAATTCACTACTCTTCTCAACCTAACAAACTAATAGCTAAATTAGAACGTTGGTTTGCTTGAGTTAAAATAGTTTGAGATGCTTGTTGAATAATACTTGTTTGAGCCATATTAGCTGTTTCTACAGCAAAATCTGTATCACGAATACGACTTCTTGCATCACTTACATTTTCCGCAACATTTGACTGATTACGAATAGTTGATTCAAGACGATTCTGTACCGCACCAAGCTCTGCACGTTTAGTATCGACACGTGTTATAAATTGATCGATTACACCTAAAACATTTTGAGAAGCCTGTGCAGAAGATATATTAAACACTAGTCCAGTACTTACCCCTGTATCATCAGTTTTTAGGTAAGCAGTGGCTGCCGCTGTTATAGCAGCGTCTTTTGTTGCACCTATAGACTTAGCAACGTCAGCAACAGAGTAACCTAACTCATCAGAGCCATTACCTAAAAGAATACTGATTGTTTGGTCTGCACTACCACCTACTTGGAACTCTACCTGTGCACTTGCTCTACTATAATTATCTACAACATCTGCATCTCCCAAATCATTATTAGTAGATTTCGTACCCGTTAAAATCCTTTCGCCTGCAAAAGTAGTATCTTTTGTAATTCTATCGATTTCTGCACATAACTGTGTAACTTCGCGTTGCAATGCATCTCTGTCACCTTGGGAGTTAGTTCCGTTTGCTGACTGAATTGCTAATGTACGAATACGTTGATACATAGTTGTCATTTCATCCATTGCACCTTCTGCAGTTTGTGCAAACGAAATGGCGTCTTGTGCATTACGATTACCTTGTTCTAAACCGTTGAGCTGTGATGTTAAACGATTAGAAATTTGTAGACCCGCGGCATCATCCTTCGCACTGTTAATGCGTAGACCTGATGCCAATCTTTTATATGAGTTATCTAAAGCTGTAGTCGAATTAGATAACATTCTTTGTGCGTTCATAGAACTCACATTAGTTTTTACGTACAAAGCCATAATAGACCTCTTTTCTCTCTCTGTTATTATTATGAATTTTAAGTTTGTAATTACGAAGGAACACTCCTCCGTAACTATGGTAACGACAAAAGTTTTAATTTCTTTAATATTTTTTTTAAAATTTTTTATTATTTTTTTAACCCCTTAATTTACAAGAGGTTAAAAGGCAAAAAAAATCTTTAATTTTCAATAATTAGTCATTTCGATAGCTTTATAAACTCAAATTTGCTAATTAATTATATTTTTTTTTACAACTTGATATAATGAAATTATGTTCAGTATTGATATATAAATTGTTAAGAACCTTATGGCAAAAATAAAATTAAGTACAAACCAAAAACGCAATGTAAAAGCTAGACACAACAAAATACTAAAAACAGCTCAAGATAAAAAAATAATTGACGAAAGTTTTGATTCAAACAGCTACAGTGAACTAAAAAATGGCATAGTAATAAGTAGATATGGGAAACAAGCTGATATTGAAGATGTAGATAGCAGACAAGTTTATCGTTGTTTTATTAGAAGAACTATTGATAGCATTATTACTGGCGATAAGGTTTTATTTAGGACTAATACTCAAAATACTGAAGAAGCAGGTCTAGTTGAAGCATTACAAGAAAGAACAAGTTTGTTATCAAGACCTGATAGATATGATGGTGTAAAACCTATTGCTTCTAATTTAACTAAAATTGCAATTGTATGCACTAAAGAGCCTGAATTCTCAACAAATATATTAGATAGATATTTAGTAGCTTGCGAACAAGCACAAATATTACCTATTATTGTTATTAATAAAATTGAACTATTTAAAACAGAAGAAGAAATTAACTATTTAAACGGTATCTTAGAAGTTTACAAAAAAATTGGATATAAGGTCTATAAAACAAGTACCTTTGAAAACATTGGAATAACCGAATTAAAAGATGAAATCAAAACAGACAACTGTATATTTGTAGGACAATCTGGGGTAGGAAAATCTTCTTTATTAAATAAGCTTGTACCAGAAGCAAAAGCATTAACAAATGTTATCTCTGAAATTTCAGGTCTTGGTCAACATACAACCACTAACTCAAAGCTATATCATTTTGAAGAAGGCGGAATAATTATAGATTCTCCTGGTGTGCGTGGTTTTGCCCTATGGCATTTAACTAACCAACAAGTAACAAATAGCTACAAGGAATTTCAGCCATTCTTAGGCACCTGTAAATTTAGAGACTGCAAACATGAAAATGATAAAGGTTGTGCTATAATTCAAGCAGTTGAAGATGGACACATCGCTAAATTTAGATTAGAAAATTATTACCAAATTTTAAAATCAATGGAAAATGACAAACCTGATGCTTATGTTGCACCAGGTAGAAAATACGGAAAATAAGTAATGATAAAATTAAAAGTTCTTATTCATAAACTAACTCCAAAATACTTTTTAACATGTGTAGCAGGTTTCTTTGCAAGAAGAAATCTTGGTTCTATCACTACCCTATTCATTAAGTTATTTTCAAAAAAATATAAAATCGACTTAAATGAAGCAAAATTATCTAATCCGAGTGACTACAAAACTTTTAATGACTTTTTTGTAAGAGAACTAAAAGATGGTCAAAGACCTATTCTTGCTAAAGAAAATGAACAATGTATGCCAGTAGATGGAACAATGGCTGAGTTTGGTGATATTGATAATGATACAATAATCAGTGCAAAAGGTTGTTACTATAGTTTAAACGACTTACTTGGTGGTGATACAAATTGTTCTAGTCCATTTATAGATGGAAAGTTTGCTTGTATTTACCTAGCACCATCTAATTATCATAGAATACATATGCCAGTAACAGGTAAATTAACAAAAATGATTTTTGTACCAGGTAAATACTACTCTGTTAATCCTACCTATGTACAAAACATCGATAAGCTTTTTACAAAGAACGAAAGAGCAATTTGTTTCTTCGATACAGAAAAAGGTCCCCTTGCAATGGTTTTAGTTGGAGCTACAATCGTTGGAAGTATCGCAACCATTTGGGCTGGAGAAGTTGCTCCCAATAAATTAAAGAAGGTTACAGTTTGGGAATATACTGGCGATCAACAAATCACTATTCAAAAAGGTGAAGAAATGGGACGCTTCTACTTAGGATCAACTGTAATTACATGTTGGCCAAAGAATACTATTGAATTTACAGATAGTATCAAAACAGGAAACCCTGTTAAGCTTGGCGAAAGACTTGCAATAGAAAAGTAAAATATGAAAAAAAATTGCATCTAAAACAAAAAAAATAACATATTAAAAAGGTTACTAATTTAATTTAAGTAACCTTTTTTATTTATAAATTTACGCCCTTTTTTTACATAATCTTCGTATCTAATTATATTTCTACTATTTGCAAAAAATGAAAGTTTTACAAAAGTTTTCGGAAAAATATTCAAAGAAAACATTGTTGTGTAATTTTGAACTTCGTTTTCAGCAGAATTAATGTTGTTTTTTCTAAAATTTTACATAATTTTTATTCAAGAAAATAATGTTTAAGTATATTATTCACCTGAAAGAAAAAAAATCATTGTTTTATCACTATATAACGATAATAAATGAGAATTTTTTGCAATTTTTTGCTATTATATAGAAATCTGTCACTGTATAAATTTATATACAGTATTTTTTGTAATAAGCCTATATTTATTAGGAGAATAGAGTGGATATAGTTAAGACCGATGTGGCCATCGTCGGTGCTGGTGGTACTGGTTTACGCGCAGCAATCGCTGTAGCGGAACAAGACCCTACACTAAAAATTGCCCTTATTTCCAAAGTTTACCCAATGCGCTCTCACACTGTAGCTGCTGAAGGTGGTGCTGCTGGTGTTGTTGGCGAAGACGATAGCTACGATAAGCATTTTGAAGATACCGTTGCTGGTGGTGACTGGTTATGTGAACAAGACGTAGTTGATTATTTTGTACGTCATACAACAGAAGAATTATTCCAATTAGAACATTGGGGTTGTCCATGGAGTCGTAAACCAAACGGTGAAGTAAACGTTCGTCGTTTTGGTGGTATGAAGGTACCTCGTACATGGTTTGCTGCCGACAAGAGTGGCTTCCACATGTTACACACTTTATTCCAAACTTCTATCAAATACCCTTCAATTGAACGTTTCGATGAACATTTCGTATTCGACCTATTAGAAGAAGATGGCGAAATCAAGGGTGTTGTTACA
The DNA here is from genome assembly GCA_036311285.1 of Ruminobacter sp. GTDB lineage: Bacteria > Pseudomonadota > Gammaproteobacteria > Enterobacterales > Succinivibrionaceae > JAXJQF01. The sequence goes on from JAXJQF010000043.1 coordinate 4,475, forward strand.
TACGACATTCAAAATGGTGTTTGCCGTACAATCATCGCTAAGTCTGTAATTATTGCAACTGGTGGTGCGGGTCGTGCATATAGTTTCAACACAAACGGTGGTATCGTTACTGGTGACGGTATGGCATTAGCATACAGACACGGCGTGCCATTAAGAGATATGGAATTCGTTCAATACCACCCAACAGGTTTATTAGGTTGTGGTGTATTAATGACTGAAGGTTGCCGTGGTGAAGGTGGTATCTTAGTTAACAAGAATGGTTACAGATACTTACAAGACTACGGTTTAGGTCCTGAAACTCCAGTTGGTCAACCAAAGAATAAATACATGGAATTAGGTCCAAGAGACCGTGTATCACAAGCGTTCTGGAATGAACAAAAGAAAGGCAACACAATTAAGATGCCTTTAGGTGACGCTGTATACTTAGACTTAAGACACTTAGGTGCAGACTATTTACATGAACGTTTACCATTAATCTGCGAATTAGCTATGGCTTACGCTGGTGTAGACCCTGCTAAGGCTCCAGTACCAATTCGTCCAGTAGTTCACTACACAATGGGTGGTATTGAAACTGATGGTAAGACAGCTACTCGTTTACCAGGTTTATACGCTGCAGGTGAATGCGCTTCTGTAGGTATCCATGGTGCTAACCGTTTAGGTTCTAACTCATTAGTAGAAACTATCGTATTCGGTAAGGTTGCTGGTGACGAAGCTGCTAAGTACTCTAAGACAGTTAAGTTTGGTAACGAAGCTAACTTAGTTAAGCAAGCTGAAGCTGCTATTCTTAAAGCTTCTCAATTATTCGACGGCAATGGTACAGAAAGCTGCTCTAAGATTCGCCATGAAATGGGTGACTCAATGGAAGAAGGTATTGGTATCTACCGTGAAGAAGAGTCAATGCAAAAGACTGTTGACACATTAAAGCAGTTACAAGCTCGTTACAAGAATATCAAGATCAAAGATACAAGTGGTCGCGTATTCAACACTGACTTCTTAAATGCTATCGAATTAGGCTACACATTAGACGTAGCTGAATGTATGGCTCACTCTGCTATCAACCGTAAAGAATCACGTGGTTCACACCAACGTTTAGACGGTCCAGATGGAGCATACAAGAAGCGTGACGATAAGAACTTCTTAAAGCATACATTAGCTACAAAGAATGGTGATAACGCTCCTAAGATTTCTTATAGTGATGTTAAGATTACTCACTTCCAACCAGCTGAACGTGTATACGGTGCTGCTGCTGAACAAGCTGAAAAGGAAAAGAAGCAAAAAGCGGAGGCTACTAAGTAATGGCAGACAAGAAGACTATGAAAATTTCTGTTTTAAGATATCGTCCTGAAACAGATACTGAACCACATTTTCAAGAATTTGAAGTTCCATATATTCACGAAACTTCTGTTTTAGAAGCTCTTAACTATATCAAAGACTTTTTAGAACCTGAATTAAGTTTCCGTTGGTCATGTCGTATGGCTGTATGTGGTTCTTGTGGCATGATGGTTAATGGTGTTCCTCACTTAGCATGTAAGACATTCTTACGTGACTATGACAACACTAAAGTTATGAAAATTGAACCATTAGCTAACTTCCCAATTGAACGTGACTTAGTTGTAGATATCTCTGACATGATCGAAAAGATCGAAAGAGTAAAACCATACATAATTCCTAGTGAAGAAAACAAGAATAAACCTTTAACTGAAGGTTACATTCAAACTCCACAACAAATGGAATTATACCGTCAATTCTCTCAATGTATTAACTGTGGTTGTTGCTATGCAGCATGTCCACAATACAAGTTAAACCCTGACTTCATTGGTCCTGCTGCTTTAACTTTATTATACCGTTACAACATTGATAGCCGTGACGCTGGTGCTCGTGAACGTCTTAAGATAATGAGCCAAGACGAAGGCGTATGGTCATGTACATTCGTTGGTTATTGTTCAGAAGTTTGTCCTAAGCACGTAGATCCTGCTTCAGCTATTCAATTAGGTAAGAAGCAATCTGCTATGGACTATGTAATTAAAATGTTTAAGCCAGGGGAATAATAATGGAAAACAATAAGAAATCATTTCGTAAGCCATATGTTCGCCCTGTAAAGGCTAACTGGTGGACAGACAGAGCGTTCTATATTGCTTATATGTTACGTGAAGGTACTGCATTTTTAGGTGCTTGGATTGCATTAGAATTTTTAATCATAATCTTTGCTCCAATCTTTGGTTTAAATCCTAAAATTGCAACAGTAGCTATTTTAAGTAACCCTATCGTTATTTTATTAAACATCATCTCTTTAGTAGGTGTTTTATATCATGCGATAACTTGGTTTAACTTAATGCCAAAAGCTGTACGTGTGTTCACAAGCGGCAACCCAACAAACACCAAGTTAATCCCTGAAAAGTTAATCGTATTAGCTCAATGGGTTGGTTTTGCTGTTGCTTCAGTTGTAATCATTATTGCTTGTTGTTTAGCATAATTAGGAGAATCAAATAATGTCAAAAGTACGCGTTTCAGATGAACCAATTTACTGGGGATTATTTGGTTTTGGTGGTATGGTAATGGCTTTCGCTTTACCTGCTATCCTTCTACTAATGATTCTACAAGGATTTGGTGTAGATTGTTTTAACATTTTCAACTTATTAAGTCACTGGTGGGGAGCTGGTGCAATCGCAGTTATCGTATGTGCTACATTATGGCACTGCATGCACAGAATCTACCATAGCTTACATGACGTGTTAATTCACACTACTAGATTACATCACTACGTATTATACGGTATCGCTTTTGCTGGTTCTGTAATTACTTGTATGATGTGTTTAGGTTGGTATTACTTTATTTCAAAAATTACACATTTCTTATAATACTTTAATACCAAGTTAAATGTGATTTAAAACTTAATTTACTAAAACCACACTTTGTAAGTGTGGTTTTTTTTGTAAACATATTACCAAAATAACATCTCTTCATAGCATACATTTACACCATATAATGCTATAATAATCAGCAATTTAACTAAGTTAATCACTTAGTACCTTCAATCATATTTTAAAAGGTTTTATAAATATAAGTATGGCTCAATTTATTTATACCATGAATCGTGTAGGCAAGATCGTACCGCCTAAACGTCAAATTTTAAAGGACATCTCATTATCCTTTTTCCCTGGAGCAAAGATAGGTGTGCTAGGTTTAAATGGTGCAGGTAAATCTACACTATTAAAAATCATGGCAGGCATTGATAAGGATATCGAAGGGGAAGCTCGTCCGCAGCCTGGTATCAAAATCGGTTATCTTCCTCAAGAACCAGTTTTAGATCCAGAAAAAACTGTTAAAGAAACAGTTGAAGAAGCTTTAGGAAACGTAAAGCAAGCATTACAAAGATTGGACGAAGTATATGCTGCATATGCAGAACCTGATGCAGATTTTGATGCTCTAGCAAAAGAGCAAGCTGAATTAGAAGCTATTATACATTCAGCTGACGGTCATAACATGGATAACCAAATCGATCAGGCTGCTGACGCTCTACGCTTACCTGATGGCGAAACCAAAATTAAGGTTTTATCTGGTGGTGAAAGAAGACGTGTTGCATTATGTCGTTTATTATTAGAACACCCTGATATGCTATTATTAGACGAACCAACAAACCACCTTGATGCAGAATCAATTGCGTGGCTAGAAACGTTCCTACATAAATACTCGGGTACTGTTGTAGCTATTACCCACGACCGTTACTTCTTAGATAATGTTGCTGGTTGGATTCTAGAATTAGACCGTGGTGAAGGTATACCTTGGGAAGGTAACTACTCTTCATGGCTAGAACAAAAAGAAACAAGACTTGCTCATGAACAAAGCCAAGAATCTGCTCGTCAAAAGTCTATTCAAAAAGAATTAGAATGGGTTAGACAAAATCCTAAAGGACGTCATGCAAAATCTAAAGCTCGTTTAGCAAGATTTGAAGAATTAAATAACACTGAATACCAAAAGCGAAATGAAACTAACGAGTTATACATTCCGCCTGGACCACGTTTAGGTGACAAGGTTTTAGACGTTACAAATCTATGCAAGAGCTATGGTGATAGAAAGTTAATTGACAATCTATCATTCTCTGTACCTAAGGGAGCTATTGTGGGTATTATCGGCGCAAATGGTGCTGGTAAATCAACACTATTTAGAATGATCTCTGGCGCTGAACAAGCAGATAGTGGTAGCATTGATTTAGGCGAAACAGTTGTAGTTGCAACAGTTGACCAATTTAGAGATAAGATGGACAACAAGAAGACTGTTTACGAAGAAATTTCACAAGGACAAGACATTCTTAAGATTGGCAACTATGAAATACCTAGTCGTGCATACATTGGCAGATTCAACTTCAAAGGAACAGACCAACAAAAACGTGTTGGAGATTTGTCTGGTGGTGAAAGAGGACGTTTACATTTAGCTAAGTTATTACAAACTGGCGGTAACTTACTATTATTAGACGAACCAACAAATGACTTAGACGTTGAAACTCTTCGTGCGCTAGAAAATGCATTATTAGAATTCCCTGGATCTGCTATGGTTATTTCGCATGACCGTTGGTTCCTTGACCGTATTGCAACCCATATTCTTGATTATCAAGATAATGGACAAATTACATTCTTCGCTGGCAACTTTACTGAATACGAAGAGTGGAAGGTTAAGACATTTGGGGAAGATTCTATTAAACCACATCGTCAAAAATTTAGAAATATTCAATAATATTTTATATAACTAGCATATAGATATTTTTGAATAAAAGTAAAATATAAAATGGTCAGAAAAAATTCTGACCATTTTATTTTATTAACTTTAATATAATTCTAAATTAGTTTACACAGTTGAATGCATGATAACGCCATGAAGATATATCACTGCTGCACTTTGAACCAAAGAACATATATCCCATTTCAACAACCTTATTAAAATTCCAACATGAAATATCTCCACTAAATTCAGAATTTTCAAAAATATGGCTCATATATACTGCATTTCCTACATCCCATGCTGAAATATCTCCATTGAATTTGGATTCACTAAACATATGCCCCATATCAATTACACTGCTAACATTCCAGAAAGATATATCTTTATTAAATTTTGAGCCAAAGAACATATACCCCATATCTTTAACATTACAAACATTCCAAAATCCTAACTCACCGTTAAATACAGATCCGCAAAACATCGCATGCATATCTACTACATTATGTACGTCCCAATCTGAAATATCACCATTAAATCTTGAATTTCTAAACACCGCACGCATGCAAGTTACGTTACTTACATTCCATTTTGATATATCGCAATTAAATCTGGAATTTTGAAACATGCCATCCATATTAAATAAACTACTCGTATCCCATTCTGAGATGTCGCAATTAAATCTAGAACCTGAGAACATATTTCTCATAGATGTTACTTTACTTACATTCCATCCAGAGATATCACCATTAAATAATGAATCCTCAAACATCTTATTCATGTATTTAACATTGCTTACATCCCATTGAGATATATCTCCATTAAAATCAGAACGATAAAATAATGCAGACATATCAGTAATATTACTAACATCAATATGATTTAAAGAACAACGTAAACCATTGTTCTTGATTTCATTAGCAACTAAAACTTTTAAATGGTCTAAGTCTTTTGCAACAACTTTGTTCATAATATTTACCCTTAGCTAATCTTTCATAAAACAAGTTAAATACACTGCTTTTAGTTTGTAATTTTTTTTTTGCAGATATTTTAAAAAGGCATCTCTCTATCTATGACAATTTTTTGTCATAGTTTTTCTAATGCAAAACTTAGACCAATTAAAAAAGGTAAACATTTATAATATTAATGTTTACCTTTAAGTGTTTATAATTTTTGATTTTCAATTTCAAGAATTATGGTATCTCATACCCTTCCTCACGCATCTTGGCAATCTTATAACGCAATGTACGAGGACTTATTTGAAGTTTTTCAGCAACAGCTTGACGAGAACCATTAAATTCCTTTAAGGTATCTAAAATAATTTGAAATTCTTGTTGTTTTAATTCTTTACCTAAAGACGGAGCTTTACTTTCACTATTATCATCTTCATCATTTGATAAAAATGTATAGTCAAGAGGAGCTGCTATTGCCTCTATTTCTTTGCTTTTATCAGAATCTAAAACCAAAGAATCAAAATGATACGAAGCATCATCAATAATAATATCATTCTCAGTTACTACATCACCTGCGATAATAACAGCTCGTTGCATAACATTATCTAGCTCACGTACGTTCCCTGGCCAAGAATAGCCTAACAACTTTTTCTTAGCACTTTCTGACAAAGTTTTAACTTGTATCTTTTGTTCTTTAGCAATCTTTGACAGTAAAAACTCAGCAATAGGAACAATATCTAGCGCTCTTTCCTTTAAAGGTAACCATCTTAATGGAAATACATTTAGACGATAATATAAGTCTTCTCTAAACTTACCTTCAGCAACAGCAACCTTTAGATCTCTATTTGACGTAGCAATCACTCTTACATCTAGCTCAATAGTCTTTCTACTACCCAAGCGTTCTACTTCTTTCTCTTGAAGAACACGTAATAACTTCGATTGTAAAGACAAATCCATTTCAGTGATTTCATCTAACAAAATTGTACCACCTTGAGCTTGTTCAAACTTACCAGGACACGCTTGGACAGCTCCTGTAAATGCACCCTTTTCATAACCGAACAAGGTAGACTCAAGCATCGTTTCTGGAATAGCTGCACAATTTATTGCCACAAAAGGACCACTTGATCTATTAGAATTATTGTGAACATAACGGGATAAAACTTCTTTACCTGAACCACTAGGACCGGTAATCATTACTGTTGCTTCAGATTTTGCAACTCTTTGAGCAAGGCTTAAAAGCTCTTTAGTTTTAGGATCCCCATAAACAGGATCTCGACTATTATCTTTACTAATAGGGATGTATCTATTAACTTGATTTAAAAGAACCTCTGGTGCAAAAGGTTTTGCTAAGTAATCAACAGCACCATCCTTCATCGCACGAACAGCACCGTCAATATTTGCATAAGCAGTCATTAATAGTACAGGAATATTTGGATACTTCTCATGAATAGAATTTAACAACGTATGCCCATCCATTCCATCCATTTGAATATCAGATATAACCATATCTACATTAATTCTAGACAATAAATCTAAAGCCTCATTACCTCCACTTGCTTCACGACATTCATACCCTGAAATGACAAGTGTATCAATTATTGCTTCTCTCAATCTAGAATCATCGTCAACTACTAATATTTGACTCTTGCTCATTAGTATGTCCTTTCTCTCTTTTGTAAATTTTTAATATGTTTACATGTTTTTGTAGTTTTCTCAATAATTTAGACTTGTAATTATGGTCAATCTCAACAATTTATGCAGCTTTGGTAATACCTCCATTATTATTTGATGAATCGTTACTTACTTTATTAGAAATGTGGAGTGGAATTGAAATAGTAAAACAAGTCCCTTTTCCTTCTTGAGAAACTAAACCAATCTTACCCATATGTGTACGAATTACAGATTGTACAACAGCTAAACCAAGACCTGTTCCATTACTCTTTGTTGTATAGAATGGTTCAAAAATCTTATTAACAAGTTCCTTTGACATGCCTTTACCATTATCTGCTAATTTTAAAATTACACTACTTCCTTTTCTTGATGAACTTAAATACAAATGATTAGCACCAGCTTCTAAGGCGTTAACAACTAGATTACTAATTGCACTTGCTAAAGCAGTTTTATTAGCAATGATTTCTAGATTCTCAGTACCAGTTAAATCAACATCTAGTATTGCATTATTTCTATTTAACACACCTTCTGAGTTACATTCAATATTACATACTAATTCTTCAATAGTAACCTTATCTGCAATCTTATCTTCAGAACGTGCAAATAATAAAATATCTCTTACTTGATTTTCTAAGTCTGTTAATCTATCTGTTAATTTTTTTAAAAAGTTATCCTTCATTGCTACTGTTAAGCCTTTATTAGTCAAATTCGAAGCATAAAGCATTGCAGCTGATAAAGGAGTTCTAATTTGATGAGCAAGAGACGCCGCCATCTTACCTAAACTACTCAATCTTTCCATATGACCAATACGAGCTTGTAAGGTTCTAGTTTGAGTAACGTCTGTTAAAACAACTAATTTACCAACTGAAAGAGAGGTAGTAGAAACTAATAATCTTCTACCATCCTTTAATGAAACTTCATGACCATCGTCTTTACGCGGGGCAAAATGTTTTTTTACTATAGAAAGCCATTTCTCTTCAATCAACGGTTCACCAAACATATCAAAGGCACTCTTGTTAGCTTTAACAACAACCCCAAGTTTGTCTAAAACTAAAATCGAAGATCCTACAGAATTAAACACTTCCTTTAAAAGTTCTTCATCATTTACAATTAATTGTTGTTTGGTTACTCTTGAAATACTCATAGTCAAAAATCCGTCTAAAATATAATTATTTTTTCTCTCTGACTATGTTTAATCAAAACTCATGCCAAAATTATAAAACCATGTATTTCTTCTCTTCAAAACACTGACTTTCAAGAGATTCTTCAATAAATTCTAATATTTTATTTTGTTCGTTAAAATTTAATTTTAAGAACTTTGCTTGAATGTTTTTTAGTTTATCTTCTACATCTGTCTTTAGATTTGTTATCACTTGTTTTTGTTCATTAAGCTGATATTCTTCATTATCTGATTTTAAACTTCCTACAAAATACGTTAATTTAAAGTTGTTAGAAGTTTGTAATTTTTTTGAATTATTAATTAAGCTTTCATTGTTAATATCATAAGTATAGAGTCTACCTGATAAATATGGATTCTCTATAGTTTTATCATTTGCCTTGATATTTATTTCCTTCATAATACCAAGCCCTCTACCATATGCTTTTCCTATAGCCTCTTTTATAGTCCAAAATTCAAAAAATCTACTGTAAGTTAAATCTTCATTATCCGTTTTTACATATAATAATTCGTCTCTAGTTAAGACTTTTTCTTGCATACTTGTAAATGACTTTAATGGTTTTACCTTCTCTACATCAATACCACACAATAAAGATGAAAATATCACATACAGATACTTATCACTATGAGTAATATTAAACTCTATCTCCCTTTTAACTGTATTTTTACAATTATTACTACTTTTAAAAACTATTTTGGGTTTACCATGCTCCCCGTTTTCAATTTCATAATCACATGGTTCTATTCCAAGTTTTTGTAAAAATAACTGTATAACCGACCTACCTAAAATAAAGGTTCCTTTTTTAGATATAATCCAATTTTCAAATGATTGAGGAAGTTTTAAAGATAGAGAATTCATTACATCCTCAAGAAAGCAGAGATTACTATTTAAATTATTGTCATATTGATTATTATGACCATATGTTGACGCAACTGTAGATAAGGACATGGATGATGATAATTCTTCAAGTCTAAATAACTTAGACTTAACATCCTTTCCTTTTAATTCATTAAATTTATTTTTAAAAAAAAACTTAGTTAAATCAACTTTAACGACATAAAAATTATTTAATAGATCTATATCCATATAAGTTTTAATTCTCTTACTTTTTTGATTCGCCTTATTAACAAGCTTTTCATTATTCATTATACATTTTCAAACATTAAAACACATACTATACTTAATCTAAAACAAATAAGTTAATTTCATGAATTTATTTTTGAAAAACATTAATCAAAAATCTGCTTGTTCATTTTAGAAACACAATATATAATGTGCGATAAAACTACGTGAAAACCTTTGCAAATAATTATCAACTAAATTATAACTCCTTACAATTCCAATAAACTACAAACATTATAAATTTAAATAATTATGTAAAGATTCTTCATGTAAAGTACATAAAAATTAAAGATACACACTTAATACACACACATTAAAACCGAGTTTTTATGAATACACAAAAATTTAAAGCGAAGGCTCTTGCCTTTGTTATTGGTGCTTGTATATACACACCAGTAGCAATATTCCCCTGCGTTGATGTAGAAGCAAAAATTGCAGCAACCCACATCTATCACAATCATATGCCAAACTTCTGGCCATATTACGATGTATCAAAATATGATTCATTAAAGGTTGGTGATGCTATTAGATACACATACGATGGTGACGTTTTCCTATTAAAACAAAACCCTCCTTCTAATTACACCTACTTCTTACCAAAAACTGGTGAGCCAATGCCTCATGATGATTTAGAAACATACTATTCTCATTCGGCTAAGCAAAATGCCTACACTTCATGGCCTCCAGCTACTGCAAAGAATAACAACACTCCACATCCACAAAGTCAGACTCATGTTACAATGTCTGCGGCTGTTATTAATAACGTACAGAGCTTTGCTTTCAATGGAAACCTACTCGGTTACAAAACCAATTGGGCTAGCGAATGGAGAGATGCTTATAAATCATTAAAAACAACAAATGGATTTAGAGCTTTAGACGCTATCCACTTTACAGGTCACCATTCAATGGGACCATTAGTTGGTCCTAAATATTTCCTAAAGGACTTAATCTATCATAACGTTACTTTACAACAAGATTACTTTTTAGGCAGTGACTTCAAATCTTCAAAAGGGTTCTTCCCTACAGAATTAGGCTTCTCAGAAAGACTAATTCCAACATTAAGAAAATTAGGTATTGAATGGTCTGTTTTAGGTAACAACCACTATTCTCGTTGTTTAAAAGACTATCCATATCTTAATATGCCAGGATATGATACTTTAGTTTCTCCTCCGAACCGTGCTGATTTGCAAAATACTTATGAATACGGTGAATGGGAAACTGTGCGCATGGCTCATGAGCAACAAGATATTGTTAATAAATTCCCATTCTCAAACATTCCTCATTGGGTTCAATATGTTAATCCAGAAACAGGAGAAGTTTCAAAGATTGCAGGCATTCCTGTAGATCAAAACGCTTCATGGCGTGAAGGTTGGGATGGCACAGCTTATCCAAACGAAGATAATGACGATAATTACAATGATGGCGATTTAGGTCTAAGCAAGCATTTAGAAGCTTGTAATGGTCGAATTCCATACTTTGTAATCGCTCATGACGGCGACAACTCTCAAGGACGCGCGGGTTCATGGGATGTATGGATGCAATCTAACAAAGTATACTCAACAGAGGGTACTGTTGGTATGGGGGTTGATGAATACTTAAAAGCCCACCCTATCCCAGAAGATGATATTCAACATGTTCAAGATGGTTCTTGGGTAGATACTCGTGACTCTTCTTCTGACCCTGACTGGTACCATTGGCATATACCAATGGGGGTTTGGAAAGGCCAATTTGCAGACTTTAACACAGCAAATGGAACAGAATTTGAACTTCCAACAAACTTTGATGGCACACCATTTGGTCACGCAGTGTCGTTGGAATATGGTTACCATTATTTAGAACGAAACTTTGCTTTATTACAAGCAGCATTAAACTATGCAGAAACTGCAGAACAAATTTGGCTTGATACTCACCCTAACTACTGGTCTCCAAAAACTGCAGCAGAAAAAGAAGTAACATTCGAAGGCAACCAATTAAATCCTTATATGTTCTCTTATCCAGTTAAAGGAGATGCTGCCAATGATTATAAGGGTGGTGCAAACCCTGCTGAACTTGGTTGGTATTTCTTAATTGCCTCAATTGATTCAGGTTTTGGGTACTATGACGAAAACACTGACGATAATGTTAAGCCAACATTAAGCTTCAACCAATCATTACATTTTACAGAACCTTATGTAAAGGCAAATATTGCTAAAGACAAGACAGGTCCATCAATGTGGGAAATACAACGTTACCCTACTAATCCAGGTAGTGCAAACGCTGGAAAATCTGAAGGATGGACAAAAGCTTATGCAGATAACACCTTTGCCATTTACACATACGCATATGACGTAAGTGGAATCAAGGATGTAAAGATATACATTCGTGAACACAAAAATAAGAGAATGGGACCAACTGACATTGCCCCACGTGTATACGATCCATCTAAATTTGCAGGACAACCTAATGTTGATGTGGATCAAGTTGGGGAATGGAAAGCTTACCCAACTAAGATGCGCGACCTAACTCCAAACATAAATGGGGTTGCATGGCAAACATACATTGAAGCTAAAAACTACGAAGTTGTTCCAGCTAAGAAAATTGGTAACACATACTATGCTTATATCAACGATTACAGAGATGTGTTGATCGATTACTACATGGAAGCAACAGACAACCTTGGAAATGTAACAAAATCTCAAATATTCCACACATACGTAGGTGCTGGCAGATATAAAAATGAAGATGGAGTGTTAGTAGAAGACGTAAATGGAGATATCGAAGGTACACATATGTTCTTCTCTGACGGTTCCGTTGTTCTTCAGGACCAAGTAACAATCTTTAGTGAAGTTAAGGATGAATCAGTTAATTCTCATTTCTTAGACTTTAAGGACAAAGGAACTAACACTTGGAATACTCAGAATATGACAAAAGTTAAAAACTCTAAGTATTTCAAGACTTCATTCAAATTCACTCGCGATGCAGGATGTGCTGACGTACGTACTCATTCAGCTTTATCTGAAAACTTTGTACCAAGCAAAAATGGTCAATGCTTAACGAAAGGAACATATACTCTATACGAAGACGGTTCAATAAAGGACGGTTCTCCTGATGACATCATGAACTCTGTCACTATCTACTTTAAACCAACTTCTGAATTATCTAAGGTTTGTGTTCATTATCGAGCATTACCAGATCCAGAAGGAAAAGGTTGGACAAAAGCTCCTGGTATAGAAATGACTGCTGTTAAGGACGGTTGGTTCAACTACACTGCTGACTTAGGTTCTGATGCTACAGGCTATGAGTTCTTATTCAATGACTGTGCGAACACATGGTACAAGGCTTCTTCAAATGGAAACTTTATTAACAACTCTATTAACGATGTTAATATTGATGGAAATAAACTAACAAGTGGTATTCCTGAAGAATTAGATGACACAAACAAAGCTCCAGTTGCTTCAATCACAACAACAAAACTTTCTATCCAAAAAGGTGAAACTGTTACCTTAGACGGTTCTAATTCAAAGGATAAAGACGGTGAAATCATTAGCTACAAGTGGTCAACAGGAGAAACTTCTAAGTCTATTCAAGTAACCCCTACTAAGACTACAACTTACATATTAACTGTAACAGATGAACAAGGAGCAACTGGTTCTAAATCTATTACCATTACAGTAAATGAGGAAATCATCGATAACATTGATCCAATTGCTAAAATAACAACAGCTAAAACAACAATTGATGCAGGTGAAACTATTACTTTATCAGGGAAAGACTCTGTTGACCCAGATGGAATAATAGTAAGCTATAAGTGGTCTACAGGTGAAGAAACATCAACAATCACTGTTTCTCCAAAGACCAATACTACTTATACCTTAACTGTAACAGATGACCAAGGAGCAAAAAGCACTGATTCAATAAACATTATTGTTAACACAAATAATTCATATGTTCTTGAACCAAAGTTTAATACAATGGTTAATGATACCGACGTTAAGACAATTATATTCAATAATGAATCTAATGTTGTTGGTTTAACTGATGTTACCTATGAATGGAACTTTGGTGATGGGGAAACGTCTTCTACAAAGAACACTACACATACTTACAAAGATAAAGGCACATACAATGTATCATTAACAATTTCTGGTAAGAACGCAAATGGTGAACTTGTTTCTCAAACTATATCTGCTGATGTTAGCATAAACGTAATCGTTGAAGTAGAAGCAATTATCACAACTAAGGATAATGTAACTACAATCAACGCTGGTGAATCAATTACTCTAGATGCTTCATCTTCTAAAGGTGCTAACCTTACATTCTTATGGAGTACTGGTGAAGAAACTAAGTCAATCACTGTAACTCCAGATGTTACAACTACTTATAAAGTAACTGTAACTGATAAGAACACTTCTCGTAAGGATACTGCTGAAATTACAGTAAGTATTGCTGGTACAACAAACCACGCTCCTGTTGCAAATATTACTTCTAACAAGAGCAACAATACAATTACTGAAGGTGACTCTATCGTCTTAAATGGTAGCTATAATGATGAAAATGGAGATAGTGCTTCATTCTTATGGAGTACAGGAGAAACTTCTACTTCAATCACTGTTAGCCCTACTACAGATACAGTTTACCAATTAACAGTAACTGACTCTAACGGAGCTCAAGGTGTTGCAAGTATCAAGGTAACAGTAAATCCAATAAGTGAAAAGATCGCTCCTGTTGCTAAGATTACTCCTTTTGGTCAAATAAAAACTAACACAGATTCATCAATCGTGTTTAACGGCTTAGCTTCATACGATGATAATCAAATTACTAAATACACATGGAGTGTTAACAGTAAAGTTGAAGTATTTGGTCAAAGAAGTACATTTAAGTTCTCTCCAAAGGAAGCTGGTACATACACTATTACTCTTGAAGTTGAAGATAACGACGGCTTAAAGAGTTCTGACAGTACAAAGGTAATTGTTACTAATTCAAGCTCTGCTACTAAGTTAATTTCAAACTTCAAAGGCGAAAAATATGTAGAAGTTAACAAAAAAGCTACATTTGATCCATCATCAAGTGCAAGTATGACTGGTAGTATTACAGCTTATAAATGGTATGTAGATGGTGAACGTATTAAGACTTCAACAACAGATGCTGCGTTCAATTACACATTCACTGTAACAGGAACTCACATTGTTACTTTAGTAGTTGAAGACGGAATCGGCAACACTGCAAGCTACAACCAAGAAGTTCATGTAAACAGCAAGGTTAACGAAGTTCCTACTGTTAGCTTTAACTCAGATGATACAAAACATGATGTATCTACTGATGAAAGCAAGTATGTAAATAAAACTTTTACAAAGAACAAAGCTGTTACATTAAATATCAACAACTTCAAGGATAAAGTTGTAATCAGAATATTTAAGAACATCTTCAACAATGTAAGAACAAATACTGTAGACTCTTACGTTACTACGAACTCAAACTCTTCACAAGAATTGTGTCAAATCACTACTCAAAATGAAGTTTACTGTTCTGATGAATTTAGAAAAGATGCTAGCGACTATATCGAAGTTGATAGTACAAGTAATACAATTTTCAAATTCATGGATGAAGGTAAATTCTCAGTTAATATGAGTGGTAAGACAATTGATAACGAAACATATAGTGGTAGTGTAAACGTATCAGTTGAAGCAAATAGCGAACCTACTCCAGAACCAGAACATGGTACAGGCGGTGGTTCAGGTGGTGGTAGTTCTTCACCATTATCTGTTCTAGTTCTTGCAATGATTGCATACTTTGCTAAAAGAAAAGCTAATAAGTAATACTTGTTAAATTTTCACAAAAAGGAGGCGAAAGCCTCCTTTTTTATCGTACTCAAATACAGTCATTAAAACAATTATTTCAAAAATTGTAAGCATTTGATATAAAATACTTGCATTAGAATAAGATATTTAGAACTGATAAATTAAAGGTTATTTATGAAAACAATAAACGTTGTAGCAGCAATAATCATCAAAGACAATAAGATATTCGCAACCCAAAGAGGATATGGAGATTTTAAAGGCGGATGGGAATTTCCTGGTGGAAAGATTGAAGAGAACGAACTACCTAGAGATGCTATTATTCGTGAAATTAAAGAAGAACTTAATATAGATATAATTCCTGGTGAACTTTTTGAGACAATCGAGTATGATTACCCTACTTTTCATTTATCAATGCAATGTTTTATCAGCACCATAAAGAATGGTGACATCGTATTAAGTGAACACATTGCAGCTAAATGGCTATCTAAAGAAGACTTAGACTCTGTAGAATGGTTAAAAGCTGACATTACTATAATTGATAAGCTAAAAAACTCTAATGTGTTTGACATGAACTAGATTAATATAATTATAATAACTCCAATACCAACACTAAGAAAGATAAACTTCAACAATAAGCAAAACCATATTAATCTCAAATACTATACTAAGTACAATGCTAAACATTTTCTTTAAAAAAAAGAAAGTACTAAAAGTAAATCCAAACTTTCTTATTCTTTAAAAGAAAAAATCCTCTCTAGCAATGCTAAAGAGGATTTATTTTATAAAGTTAACTAATTATTAACCTAATGCCTTACGAGCGTTTCTGAACGCACGTAACCATGCGCTTCCTTCACCCCAATCATCTGGATGCCAACTGTTAGCCACTGTTCTCATTGAACGTTCAGGATGTGGCATCATGATTGTTACACGACCATCCTTAGTTGTTAAACCAGTGATACCATTTGGAGCGCCGTTAGGGTTGAATGGATATTGAGTAGTTACCTGACCATAGTTGTTGATGTAACGAACAGAGATAATACCGCTATCTTCAACTGCTGCTAAGTGACATTCATCTCTAAATTCAGCACGTCCTTCCCCGTGAGATACAGCAATTGGCATATGAGAGCCAGCCATATCACCTAAGAAGATTGATGGAGACTTTTGAATTTCTACTAAGCTAAAACGTGCTTCAAAACGTTCAGATTCGTTTCTTACAAATCTTGGCCATAATTCTGCACCAGGAATAATATCTCTTAAATTAGACATCATTTGGCAACCATTACATACACCTAAAGCTAAAGTATCATTTCTAGTGAAGAATGATTGGAATTCATCTCTTGCTCTAGCATTGAATAGGATAGACTTAGCCCAACCTTCACCAGCACCTAAAACATCACCATATGAGAAACCACCACAAGCTGCTAAAGCTTGGAAGTCCTTTAATGTAACCTTACCACCTAAGATATCTGACATATGCACGTCAACACATTCAAATCCTGCGCGGTTGAATGCTGCTGCCATTTCATTTTGAGAATTAACACCTTGTTCACGTAAGATAGCAATCTTTGGAGCAACGCCCTTAGCAATATATGGAGCAGCAATGTCTTCATGAACATCAAATGTTAATGAAACATTTAAACCTGGATCCTTATCATCAAACTTAGCATCAAATTCACTCTTTGCACATGCAGGATTATCTCTTAATGCTTGCATATGGTAAGTTGTTTCCGCCCAAATTGTACGGAAGTGAGTTCTTGTTTCATTGATAATGTCTTGGCCATTTCTTCTGAAGATAATTCTATCTTCATTATTTAATGTACCGATTGTATAAATGCAATTTGCTAAGCCATGACCTGATAAAATATTTAAGATTTCTTCTACTTTCTCTGTCTTAACTTGGATTACAGCACCTAATTCTTCGTTGAATAATACTGCTAAATCATCGATACCTAAGTTATCAACGTTAATTGTAACACCTGTGTGACCCGCAAAAGCCATTTCAGCAACAGTTGTAAATAAACCACCATCAGACTTATCATGGTAAGCAATTAAGAAATTCTTCTTGTTTAAGAATTGAATTGCATCAAAGAAGCCCTTTAATTGAGAAGCATTTTCAACATCCGGAGTTTCTTTACCTAATTGCTTATAAACCTGAGCTAAACATGAAGCACCTAAACGATTCTTACCTAAACCTAAATCGATATATATTAAGCTTGTATCACCTAAGTCTGTTCTTAATTGAGGAGTCTTTGTTAAACGGATATCTTCAACTCTCGCGAACGAACTGATAATTAATGATAATGGAGCAATTACTTCTCTTGGTTGACCATTTTCTTCCCACTTAGTCTTCATAGACATAGAGTCTTTACCAACTGGAATTGTGATACCAAGTTCAGGACATAATTCCTCACCAACAGCCTTAACAGCTTCGTATAAACCAGCATCTTCACCTGGGTGACCTGCTGCCGCCATCCAGTTAGCAGATAATTTAACTCTATCTAAATCACCGATATCTACTGCTGCAATGTTAGTAATAGCTTCTGCTACAGCTAATCTTGCTGAAGCACCATAGTTTAATAATGCAACTGGTGTTCTTTCACCCATTGCCATTGCTTCGCCAAAATATGAATCATATGACGCAGCTGTTACGCCACAGTCTGCAACAGGAACCTGCCATGGTCCAACCATTTGGTCACGAGCAACTAAACCTGTAACTGTTCTATCACCGATTGTGATCAAGAATGTCTTTTCAGCAACACACGGTAATCTTAAAATTCTTTCTGCTGCATCCTTTGGATTTACACCTGATAAATCTAATTCCTTACCTTCAGCCTTTAATGACTTAACATCTTTGTGCATACGAGGAGGTTTTCCTAATAAAACATCAAGAGGTAAATCAATTGGTTGATTACCAAAGTGCTTATCGTTTAATACTAAACGACGTTCTTCTGTTGCTGTACCAACCACAGCAAAACAAGCTCTTTCACGCTTACAAATCTTTTCAAAAGTTTCAAATTGTTCAGCACTTACCGCTAAAACGTATCTTTCTTGAGATTCATTACACCATAATTCATATGGAGACATTTCCTTTTCATCATTAGGAACATCACGAAGCTCAAATATACCACCTCTATTACCATCATTTACAAGTTCTGGTAAAGCATTAGATAAGCCACCTGCACCAACGTCATGGATAAATAAAATTGGGTTTTGATCGCCCATTTGCCAACATACATCGATAACTTCTTGGCATCTTCTTTCCATTTCAGGGTTATCTCTTTGTACAGAAGCGAAATCAAGGTCTTCAGCTGATTGACCGCTTGTCATAGACGAAGCAGCACCACCGCCTAAACCGATGTTCATTGCAGGACCACCTAAAACGATTAATTTAGCTCCTACAGGAATTTCACCCTTTTGAATATGTTCATTACGTATGTTACCTAAACCACCTGCTAACATAATTGGCTTGTGATAACCACGAATTTCATGTCCGTTATGACTATCTACAGCTTCTTCATACGTTCTGAAATAACCATTGATATTTGGACGACCAAATTCATTGTTAAAACCTGCAGAACCTAATGGACCATCTAACATAATATCTAATGCACTATCAATTCTAGAAGGCTTACCGAAGTTAGTTTCCCATGGTTGCTCAAAACCTGGAATTCTTAAGTTTGAAACAGAGAACCCACACATACCAGCCTTAGGCTTAGAACCAACACCTGTTGCACCTTCGTCACGAATTTCACCTCCTGAACCTGTTGCAGCACCAGGATATGGAGAAATTGCTGTTGGGTGGTTGTGAGTTTCAACCTTCATTAAAATTTGAATAGGTTCGTTATGGAAACTATACTTATGAGTATTTGGGTCTGGGAAGAAACGACCTGCTACAGAACCTTCCATTACAGCAGCGTTATCTTTATAAGCACTTAATACATAATTATGATTGTTTTCATATGTATTCTTTATCATCTTAAATAATGACTTAGGTTGTTTTACGCCATCAATAACCCAATCTGCATTAAACACTTTATGACGACAGTGTTCAGAATTTGCTTGTGCAAACATATATAATTCTACATCATTAGGATTTCTTCCTAATGTAGTAAAGCTATTTACTAAGTAATCGATTTCATCAGAAGATAAAGCTAAACCTAATGCAACATTAGCTTCTTCTAAAGCTTCTCTACCTCTACCTAAAATATCTACTGAAGTTAAAGGTTTTGGATCAGCTTGCTTAAATAACTTTTCAGCATCATTTAATGATGTGAAAACATATTCCATCATTCTGTCATGAATAACTGGGCTAATATCTTCAATCTTAGATGCATCTTCGCCTTCTACATAGTAAGCGATACCTCTTTCCAATCTTTCAATCTTGCTAATACCGCAGTTATGTACGATATCTGTAGCCTTTGATGACCAAGGTGAAATTGTACCTGGGCGAGGAACAACTAAATATAAACTCCCCTTTAATTCACGTTCAGTAATATGAGGACCATATGTTAATAATTTCGCTAAAACTTCTTTTTCGCTATCGTTTAACGTTTCACTAACATTTGCAAAATGAACATATTCAGCATATATGCTAGAAATTTTTAAGCCTTTTTCAGCGAAACTTGATAATAACTTTTTAATACGAAACTCTGAAAGCGCTGGTGCACCGTGTAAAATTTCCATCTTGACTACTCTATATAAAAATAAGAATCATAACATAACAATTGAAATTGCTCGAATCGAACAAAAATATTTGAATATTATATAAAATTATTAGAAAAATGTATACTACAGCACAAAATAAACACAAAGTTTATGTAATGAAAAAATTATTTTTTTTAAATTTTTTATTTTACATGGATCAATTTTTGGTTATATAATGAGTGGCTATTGATAATTTTGTTATAATCAAAACAAACAAGAACAAACAAACATTTTATAGGATTGAATCATATGAAATTATTACAATCAGTTATGGACGGCGTAATTGCTCGTAACCCAAATCAACCAGAATTCCACCAAGCTGTATCTGAAGTTTTAAGCACTTTAGAACCAGTTATGGAAAAGCACCCAGAATGGATGAAGGCTGGTATCTTAGAACGTTTAGTAGAACCAGAAAGACAAATCATGTTCCGTGTACCATGGGTTGACGACAATGGCAACGTTCAAGTAAACCGTGGTTTCCGTGTTCAATTTAACAGTGCAATTGGACCATACAAGGGTGGTATCCGTTTCCATCCAAGTGTAAACTTATCAATCATCAAATTCTTAGGTTTCGAACAAGTTTTCAAAAACAGCTTAACTACATTACCTATTGGTGGTGGTAAAGGTGGTGCTGACTTCGATCCTAAAGGAAAGTCAGATCGTGAAATCATGGCATTCTGCCAAAGCTTTATGACAGAATTACAAAGACACATTGGTGCAGACACAGACGTTCCAGCTGGTGACATCGGTGTAGGCGGTAGAGAAGTTGGTTATATGTATGGCCAATACAAGCGTTTACGTAACGAATTTACTGGTGTTTTAACAGGTAAAGGTTTAGGTTGGGGTGGCTCATTAGCTAGAAAAGAAGCTACAGGTTATGGCTTATGCTACTTCATGGACAACGCATTAAAGGCTAATGGTAAGAGCTTCAAGGATGCAATCACTGTTGTATCTGGTTCTGGTAACGTTGCTATCTATGCTGCAGAAAAAGCAACTGAATTAGGTGCTAAAGTTGTAGCAATGAGTGATTCTTCAGGTTACGTTTACGATGCAGATGGTATCGATTTAGCGTTAATGAAAGAAATCAAAGAAGTTAAGCGTCAACGTATCGTTGAATACACTAAGGTTCGTACAAATGCTACATTCACTGAAGGTTGTCGTAACATTTGGACTGTTAAGTGTGATATCGCTTTACCATGTGCTACTCAAAACGAAATCGACGAAGCAAGTGCTGAAATTTTATTAAAGAACGGTACTTGGGCTATCGGTGAAGGTGCAAACATGCCTTCATCTAACGAAGCTATTGCTAAGTACTTAGAAGCTGGTATCATTTTTGGACCTGCAAAAGCTGCTAACGCAGGTGGCGTAGCTACTTCTGCTTTAGAAATGAGCCAAAACTCTCAACGTTTAGAATGGTCATTTGAAGAAGTTGATGCTAAGTTACAAGGTATCATGAAGAGCATTTACGAAGCTGCTGCAAGCGCTGCTGCTGAATACGCTGGCGATAAGAACAACTTAGTTGCTGGTGCTAACATCGCTGGTTTCTTAAAGGTTGCTAACGCTATGTATGCTCAAGGTATTGTTTAATAGTTAAGTTTACTATTTAAAAATACGAATAAATAATTAAGGGACTTTTAAGTCCCTTAATTTTTTTTCATAAACTTATTCATGAATTTTTAAAGGTTATCTATTAACAACCATTTGTAATCATAATAATACGCCCTTTAGCAGTATTAATATATTGATTACCTGATGGACTATCATAAAAGATATAACACCCTGATTGGATATTGTTATCCTCATACTTCTCAGGAAGAGGAATTCCTACAGGGCCAATAAAAAACTGTTTATCACCCGTCGCATTATTCCAATCATATGTTCTATATTGCCATTCATGTTTATTAACATCTGAAGAATTATAAGCAACTGCATCTATATCTAAAGCAGCTAAAATACCATTTGGTGTAGCAGTCGGATACCCAACTCTAATTTCAATACCATTTGAACTATCACAACTTGCTCTAGCCGAACCATTCAAGCAAATATATTTTTCCTCATACCCTGCTTTATCTAAGCCTGCGATAATTGCTTTACTATGAACCATATTACGAGCACTAGTCATTGCTGCTTTAAGACCATGCAAAGAAGCAATACGGGCATCAGTCGCTAAATTCATAAATTTAGGAGCCGCTGAAGCTGACAAAATACCAAGTATAACAATTACTAATACTAATTCTATTAATGTAAAACCCGAATTTTTCACTAACATCCCCTCTTTAAAGAAATCTAGGTTGTTTATCACTATAACTCAATTATATATACATAATATATATATATTCGTTAGTCAGCCTAATTCCTACAAATTAGTAACATGAATATATCAAAATTTATAAATCAAAACTTTTGGTAATATCCCATTGCTTACTTTTTTTAACAAGATTTAATAATTATTGAGAAGTTAAACATATTTAATTTTAAACGATACTTTTCATTGTACAGTTAACATAAAAAATATGTACCAAAAATTAAATCTACACACTTTATTCCATTATCAAAGAAGTGTATATCGAAATTACAGTCACTCATAATAGAAACGACAGCTAGGAGTTCAAAACAAAAATAACCTATAAGCAAAAAAAGTTCGGATTTATCATTCCGAACTTTTTAATATTTAGTTTTCTTTTATGCTTGTTTATACATCTGAATCATCGTTAGTATAATACCAATACCCTTCTTCCTTTATAAAATTAGAAGTGGTTGCATAGCTTCCAAATCTCATACCATCGCGATATCTTACTTCATATGAAATCTTGCCTTTAGTATCATCAAATTCTACATTAAGAACCTTTAAACCTGTATATTTGATGTTTGCACCTTCACGAACGATTTGCTTAGCATTTTTCTTTGGTCTAAATGATTGATGCCAACTCTTTAACAGATACTCACCCTTTGAACGATTATAAGAGGTATATCTAGAACGTAAGATATGTTCTGGAGTTTCTGTTGGCAGTTCTAAAGTTTCAATAAAACGACCACAACATTCGTTGTAATCCTTTCCACTACCACAAGTACATAATGCTAATACATTTTTATCTTTATTACTCATTATATAATTCTCTTTATTTTACTAATTAACGCTTCTTTGCTTTTGCCTTAGCTTTTTTCACATAAGACATCATTCTTCTGCGTTTTCTAATTTGACTTTGTGTTAATTTATTCTTTTTACCTTCGTATGGATTTTCAGATTCATTAAACTCTAATCTAATTGGAGTACCAATGATATCTAAACTCTTACGGAAGTAATTTGTTAAATAACGTTTATATGAATCTGGCAAATCTCTTGTTTTATTACCATGAATGATAATAATTGGAGGATTATAACCACCTGCATGAGCGTATTTAAGTTTAATTCTGCGACCGTTTGAAATTGGAGGTTGAAGCTCCTGTACAGCTAATTCTAGAATACGATTAAGCTTAGATGTACCAACTCTTGTAGTAGCAGACCTAAATGCATTTTGGATAGATTCAAAAAGGTGCCCTACACCAGTTCCATGTAAAGCAGAAATAAAGTGAATATCAGCAAAGTCAACAAATCCTAAGCGTAATTCTAATTCTTGTTTAATCTTCTCTTTAACTTCTTTTTCTAATCCGTCCCACTTATTAACAGCTATTACTAACGATCTACCACTTTGAATAATAAAACTTAACAAACTCAGGTCTTGATCTGTAACACCAGCATTAGCATCAATAACTAGAATAGTAACGTTACTATCTTCTATTGCTTGAAGAGTCTTAACAACAGAGAACTTCTCTGCAATTTCATTTACCTTCTTACGCTTACGTACACCAGCTGTATCAATAACGATATACTGGTTTCCATCCTTTTCTAACGGAATAAAAATAGAGTCTCTAGTTGTACCAGGCATATCGTACACAATAACTCTGTCTTCACCTAGCATTCTATTTGTTAAAGTTGATTTACCAACATTTGGACGACCTACAATGGCAAACTTAATCGGTAAGTCTTTATATTTTTCTTTAAATTCTTCTGCTGTTGTTTCTTTTAATTCTTTAGCTTGATTTTGTTCTTCTTCTCCGCCCTTTTTATGACGTTGCTTCCATTCATACCAATTAAAACCACCACCATCTTTATCAGTAGGAACGTTATCTAAAAATTCAAACCCCTTTTCCCATTGAACTGCTTCTAGTGTATCAAACGGACCAACTTCAAGTTCCTTTTCATCTTCTTGTTCTAATACTGGTGCTAAAACCTCATCCAAAAGAACGCCAACACCTCTTCCATGAGCAGCAGCAATTGGATAGATTTCACCCAAACCTAAAGCATATAATTCAGCTAAAGCAACATCAGGATCTAAACCATCAATCTTATTTGCTACAACTACAACCTTCTTCTGATTTTTTCGAATATAGTCAGCAATCATATAATCGCCAGAAGAAAGACCATTACGAGCATCTACTAAAAAAAATACTAAATCAGATTCATCAATCGCTAACAAAGATTGCTCAGCCATGTGAGTTTCAATACCTTGTTCACTTCCATCAATACCACCTGTATCAATTAAGATATATTCATGGTCGTTGTATATTGCTCTTCCGTATTTTCTGTCACGTGTAAGACCTGGAAAATCTGCAACTAATGCGTCTCTAGTCTTTGTTAATCTATTAAATAATGTTGATTTACCAACATTTGGTCGACCTACTAATGCCACTACCTTTGACATACTTAATTACCTTATATACTAAAACTTGTTGCTATACTTTATTTAATTATAGTAACTTGAGTTATTATTCTTCAGTTGCTACCTTTACAGCATATAAATTACCATCACGCGACAGTATATATGCTACATCATTATCAACAGCAATGTTTACATATAAACCACTTGAGTCTAATTCAAACATCCCACAAAATTCACCAGTCGCATTATCAAGGAAATATAAATATCCTTCATAATCCCCTACAATCACATATTTATCTAAAAATGCTGGAGATGTAACCGAACGGTAAGTCAATGCTGTATTTACCCATCTTTGACTTCCATCCATTCTCATTATTGTATAAATATGACTATTCTTATCAGTAATAGCTACGTCAGTTGAGTCATACGCCATATCTCTATATGACGAATAGTTTAAGTCCCATAATTTATCTAGCTTAGGTAATAATAAACCTTGTAGGTTACCCTTAAAGGCTATAGAGTAAATTTCATTTGAAATTAGTAATGGAGAGCTTATGACATCGTTTAATCTATCTAGCTTTGTAGCTCCCGTTGCCACACCTAACACCAATTGATTGTATAAAACCCCTGTTTCTTGGCTTACGATGTTAATCTTTCCATCAACTGTACCGTGTAAAACAATATCCCTACCAATTGCTAAAGGCGTGGAATCACCTCTTAAAGATAAGATTAAATTATCATTACCAGTCTTCCAAATCTCTTTTCCTGTTTCCGTTTCAAGAGCTACCAAAGTACCATTGATAGATAGAACAAACACCCTATCATAACCTATACCAACAGGAGAGTTAATTTCAATACCTAAATAGTACTTCCACTTAAGTGAACCATCTATTGTACTTATACAATATACATAACCGTTTTCTGATGTTACAAAAAGATTTTCGCCATCTATAGCAAGACCTCCTGATAGTCTCGCAGAACGACGATCATCATTTTCATCTTCATCGTCTAAATCAATATCCCAAACTGAGCTTCCTGTTTCCTTATTAACTGCATATACATCACCATCTCTAGATGCTGCATACACATTATTATCATCAAAAACAGGTGATAACTGAGCATCAATTTTACCAATACCACTACCTACACCTTTACTCCATAGCACTTCCATTTTCATTTTATTTACTACGACAGGTGCAGCAACTGGTTGAAATACATCAACATCTTTAACACATCCAGCAAATGAGATACTAGATATAGCTATAACAAACATAAAAAGCTTTGTTATTGTATTTTTCATTTAACCAGTCTCCATCAAACCGTAAAATAATAGTTTGGTAATTTTAAAATATTAATTTAATAAATTTGTTTCTTTGCTAAAAAATAAAAACAAGCTAAGCATATACAATTATGCTTAGCCCATATATTAGTTAACCTTAGATTCTGCAACGTTTTCAACAGTAGTTAATGTTTTAGATTCTTCAGACTTAACTTCTTCTGCATTTACTTCTGTTTTTTCTTCAGTCTTTACAAAATTTGTATTCACAACACCATCTGTTGTTAATAAAGAATCTCTCTTAAGCTTTAACACAATATTTGTATTGATAGATTCATATAACTCAACAGCCTTATTGTAAAAATCTAATGCTTCTTTATTCTTTCCTTGAGCCTTTGCATTATCACCCTTTAATTCTAATGCAACAGCTTTAAAGCTATCATTTTCAATTTTGTCTAATAAAGCAACAGAATCGTTAAACTTCTTTAACTCAATTGCTAATCTTGCAGCTCTGATTCTTGCTACATCATTTAAAATTGAATCATTAACCATACCTACTTGGATATTATCAACTAAAGCGTTGTATGCTTCTTGATACTTCCCTTCAGCAACATATAAATTTGCTAATTGGAATGAAACGATTTGACCATATTCATTCTTGTTAGTATCGATATATGACTTAACATCATCAATCTTCACATCTTTAATATTAGA
>JAXJQF010000044.1:0-6197 GCA_036311285.1 Ruminobacter sp.
TAGGTATCCTTTGTATAAACTACTGATAAAGTTCATATCAATATAAATTACATCGTATTTATTTAGATGTTCGGTATAAGTGGAAATATTTGCAATTTCTAGTTCGTCAAAAATCTTGTAGCCTTCATACTCTTTGGAATAATAAGCTAAAAGCATGTGAGCTGTTACTGTTTTTCCAAATCTACGGGGACGAGTTACAGCCAAAAAACGATTATCTTTATTCAATCGATTATTGGTTATTTCAATAAAACTTGTTTTATCAACAAATAAATATTTATTTTTACGTTTTGCAAGGGTTATAAAACTGTTTTCTTTATCAGGATTTAGAAAATTTCCCATAACTTTTTTCTCACAGAATTCAACATCATTTACAACCATTTTTTCACAACAGTGAATTTTTATCCGTGATTCAGAATTAAACTTCCGGTAAGTAATTGTGTTGTTCGTTTATAATAATTTAACTAGTGTATTTAAATTACTCAACTGGAATCTAATCAATATCTAAATAGCCGCATATTTATGTATAAATAAGTCCTGTAATTTATCACACATTAATGTTCCTAAATATATTTTACTTAATATTATGCTTATAAATAAAATTTGATGACAAGTATATGTATAAATTACATATTATTAGCTAGAGAATACTTTTTATATTGAGATTTGTAAATCAAATTAAAACTTTTAAAACAATTTGAACTAATAATTAAAAAAAGTCTCTTCACGGATTAGTATAACCCCCAAAAAGTTTAAACTTCTGGGGGTTGTTTTATTAAATAACCTTATATAAGATTCTTTCATACTTACGTTTTTATAATGTCACTTCTATGATTATTATTTCATAGAATCCTTTAATTCTTTTAAGTTTGTACAACCACTGTTGTAATTTAACTTACATGCTTTATCAAAATACTTGATAGCTTCATTATTATTAACATCAACGCCATCACCGTTCTTGTATGCTAAGGCTACACTATTACATGACATAGCATCATTTAAGTCACATGCTTTCTTTGAATACTCTAAAGATAAAGCTAAGATTTCTTTTTCTTGTTCTGCTGTCGCATTACCTGGAATTGTTTCAATATAGTGGTTAGCTAAATCGAAACAAGCATTAACATTCTTAAAGTCACATGCCTTAGCACAATATTGCTTACCACATTCACCTAAACAATAACCATATGGATCATACGCCTTCTGATAACAATCTTCTGCAGAAGTACATTCACAATTTGCAAAAACAGACGTTCCCCATAAAGACAATACGCCTAAAACTAACAATTTTTTCATTATAAAACTATCCTCGTAATAATATTTAAACCTTATAATTTATATTGGTAGGAGCATTATAATCCAAAAATTTTGTGACAGTGCTAACATTTTTACCCGTTTATTGATTTTTATAGATTTTATTTGGTTTTGTTAACTTTCTGTGTTAGAGATATATAAATAGACGATGATACTGAATACTTTTATTAGAAAATAACAAATAGATTTAAGAACAATGTGAACACCTGCCACTACTAAAAGAGGCAGGCATATTTAATTTATGATTATGTGTTATTAGTCGTCAATAAGCACTAATTCTTCTTTATCTTTATTAAACTTGAACACCTTTAAACCAGCTTCTCTAAACATAGTTTTTGAGAACTGCCATGCGTCTAGCCATTTACCTTCAATCTCTCTATTTATAAATACATACGAAATACCTGATTGAACAATAGCTTTAGCACATTCTTGGCATACAGGAAGATTATGAATAAATATAGAAGCCCCAACTACAGGCGAACCATTATAAAGAGCATTTAAAATTGCATTCATTTCAGCATGAACTACAAACTTGTATTTAGTTTCACGGTCGTTGTATCTATTTTCATCATCATCAACGCCTCTTGGGAAACCATTATAGCCTTGAGAGATAATCTGTCCCTTATCTCCTACAATAATGGCACCAACTTTGGTTGAAGGGTCTTTTGACCAAGAACTTACTAGTTCTGCTATTTCAAAATATCTTGCAACCCATTTAAGTGTTATAGGACAAGATGTTCCCATATCATTAACTCCTTTAAATACTTATCATTTTTATAGTATAAATATAAAATATTGGATTTACAAATATATTGTCTGAACAACTTTTATAAGTTTTCTATCAAAATTTGTTTAACTTCTGACGGTTCTAATTTCTTAAATCCACCATTTAAAATAATTGTTGCTCTAGTAATACCATCAATCATGTCTTCAGTTACGCCTAAATCCTTTAAGTTCATTGTTAAACCTAATGAACACATCCATTGTTCCATAGCAAGTAGACCTTCATTTGCAATTTCTTCGTCTGACTTGTTTTCACTATTTACATTCCAAACATTCTTTGCAAAGCGTACAAACTTCGCTAAACCATATTTAAGCATAAATCTATAATAAGGCAATGAAACAGCGGATAGAGTCATGCCATGAGTTGCATCAGTATATGCCCCTACTGCATGTCCAATCATATGAACCATCCAGTCCTGGGTTTTACCTTTTTCAACTAAAGTATTCAAAGCCCATGTGGCAGTCCACATAATATTTGAACGAGCTTCATAATTAGTTGGTTCCTTTACAGCAACTTGAGATGATACTATTAAACTACGCATTAAACCTTCACTGATATAGTCACTAGTGTTGTCATCAAAATCAGAGAAGTATTGTTCGCATATATGATTAAAAATATCATATATACCAGCAATCATCTGATGTTTTGGTAGTGAGTAAGTAAAAGTTGGATCAAGTATTGCAAATTTAGGGAATAACTCTGCATTCTTATATACATGACCAATCTTTAAGTTTTGTTGATGATTAGTGATAACAGATCCCGTATTCATCTCTGAACCTGTGCCTGTCATTGTAAGCACGCACCCAATTGGAACAATCTTACAAGTTGGGTCTGTATTTGCTAAATAATAAACCTGCCATGGGTCAACTTCGCTATGAACAGAAGCTGCTACAGCTTTAGCATAGTCACAACAAGAGCCTCCACCTACAGATAATAATAAATCAACCTTATTATCCCTAGCAATCTTAATTCCTTCATATACTTTTTCAATTGTGGGATTAGGCATTACACCACTATCTTCAAATATATTCTTACCACATGCCTTTAAAATAGCTACAACCTTGTCATAGATTCCATTCTTTTTAATAGACCCACTGCCATATATTAACTGAATATTTGGACCATAATTTTGGAGTTCTGTTGCTAAATTCTCTAATGATTTATCACCAAAATATAACTTTGTCGGATTGTAATAACCAAAATTACCAAGCATATGTATATTCCTTATCAAATTTATTTTTTAGAATTTTAATTCTATTTTAGTAGTCTTAAGATGTTATGCAGCATTTATTTTTTATTTTCTTAATTATCTAAATGACTGTTATCATAATCATCTATTTGAAAATAATCATCATCTTCAAGATACCTATCTTCAATTGAGTTTAAGTATTCATTTTCATGTTCATACTCAGAGCTACAATTATCGTTATCTATAACATAATTATTATGTACCGCTTCTTCAAACGACATATCATTAAACTTTGAATAGCATTCTAACTGCTCTAGGTCATCATCATTAAGTTCTATTACACGTCTCATAAAATTAACCTTTATATATTTCCATAGTCAACGATATTAAATTAAAGATATAAAGTTAATCATATACCTATTAAGAAAAAGACCTATGCAAATTGCATAGGCCAACACAAAAAGGTATAAAAAAAATGAAAAACAAAAAAACTACTTTACAATGACCTTCTATCAAATTCATGTTTGATTAAAATCATGTGAATATAAATATAACATAAATACTTTTTACAAATATTGACATGCGTTCTATTTTTTAACTTTGTTTTGTTTAATGTTGTGAGCTGTGACAACAATACAACTATTTAACCTTAATCTCTTGCAAAACAAACAAGAAAAATAGCAAAAAGTAATTTTATTTAAAAAATAGAAAAATTCTCATTTTTGTTTTTCCCTTATTAAATAAGCATTAACTCTGTCTATTCTATGTGTCTCTGTATTTTTAAATACATTCACATTGATATTGATAATAAAAATAGCTATATTTATTTTATAAAGTCTAAAATTATAAAATTAAAAAAAAATTATATTTCAAATAATAATACACAACACATACAACGGAGGATATTATGCGTAATATAGCACTGTTTTTAATTCTTTCCGCTTTTTCTATACCTGCATACGCTGCTTTTGAACAAAATCCAGTTAATACAAATAAAGGAGGGTTTGAAGGCCCTGGAGCTCAAGCTATCATCACAACTGTTGAGCAAGCAAAATCTGCTCGAGATGACTCTAAATGCGAACTAATAGGAAACATAATTGAGCAACTAGCAGGTGATGATGATCTATATTTATTTAAAGACTCAACAGGTGAAATTATAATAGAACTTGATAATGACCTATTCAAAGGTCGTACTGTTACCCCTCAAAACCAAATCCGTATATACGGTGAAGTTGATAATGATGCATTTGAGAAAACTCAAATTGATGTTAAAAAATTTGATGTTATAAAATAACACATTTTTCAATATCAGCCGTATAGAAGAATCCCCTAGCTTTTTAGGTAGGGGATATAGTCAATCATGGGTACAATATATTTTTCTATGCCATTGACTTAATATAAGCATCAATACTTACAGCTGCTTTCTTCCCATCCCCCATTGCTCTTACTACAGTTAATGGTCCTGTAACTGTATCACCACCAGCAAAGACCTTAGATATTGAAGTTTGCTTGTTAACATTAGTTACTATGTAACCTTTTCTGTTCTTTTCAATTTCAACGCCATCTGTTAAATTACGATCTGCTCCCGAACCTACAGCCATGATTACACATTCAGCTTCAATTTCAAATTCACTACCTTCAACCTTAACTGGACGTAATCTTCTTGTTGAATCAATTTGATCACCAAGAATCATTTTTATGCACTTAATTCCCTTAACTTTTCCGTTTTCGTCACCTAGAACTTCTACAGTATCAGTTAATAGCATCAATTTAACACCTTCTTCTTGAGCTTCAATAATTTCACCTCTGAAAGCTGGCATTTCTTCAAAACCACGACGGTAAATGATTGTAACCTCAGCACCAACTCTTCTTGCACTTCTAGCACAATCAATTGCGACATTACCACCTCCGATGATAAATATCTTACTTGCCTTTGGTATATCAAGCTTGGAAATATCATCAGAGGTCTTTATGTCAACTTCATTGATTGTTCTTAAATAATCAAATGCTGAATAAACACCTTCTAAGTCCTTTCCAGGAATATCCATCGTTACAGGCTCATTAGCACCATTTGAAATATAAACAGCGTCATACTTACTAATTAGTTCTTTAATCATCATATCCTTACCAACAGTTGTGTTAAACACAAAATTAACACCTTTGTTTTCAAGGATTTTTATTTCACGTTCCAATACATGCTTTGGTAATCTAAATTGAGGAATACCGTAAGCTAATACACCTCCAGCCTTAGAGTAACTATCATAAATAGTTACGTTATACCCCATATTTAATAAATCCCCTGCACATGTTAAACCTGAAGGACCTGCACCAATAATTGCAACATTCTTCTTGTTCTTAACGATACCTTCTTTAGTATCAACACTACCATCGCAATTATTTGCATACCAGTCAGCAACGAAACGTTCTAAGCTTCCGATACCTACAGCATCACCACAATATTTTCTAACACATGCACCTTCACACTGACTTTCATGCGGACAAATACGACCACAAATTGCAGGTAATGCACTTCTTTGTTTAATGATCTTATAAGCTTCTTCAAACTCACCAACTGATACCTTAGCAATGAACTCAGGAATTTGCTGATTGATAGGACAACCCTTTAAACTACAAGGTTTGTCTCTACACTTCAAGCATCTCATAGCTTCTCTCATCGCTCGTTCTTCAGTATAGTTTTCACTTACTTCGGAGAAATTATTACATCTTTCTTCAAGTTTAGTTTCTGATAACTTGCCTTTTACCTTTGAAAAATTGATTAACATTTCTTATTCCCCCTTTGCCACAAAACTAGATTCACGAAGTTTTAAAGCTTCATAACGTTCTTCTACAGAAGCTTGAGCTCTGTCGAATAACTCTTCAGCTCTTTCTGGGAAATTAAGCTTTAATGAATTGTAA
>JAXJQF010000045.1:0-26375 GCA_036311285.1 Ruminobacter sp.
ACATACAATAATGGCCATACAAAGAACGTTGAAATACTTGACCATAATAAATCGTAATCTACAGTTAAAGCCCCAAATACATGCTCTAACCAGAACAATAAAAAACAACCAACAAAGTTTATTGTTCCAACAACTATGGTTTTTTGAAATAAAGAATAATATTTAATACTTTCAAACTGACTTATTAACACCCATACCATAAATGAGTATATAATCGCGTGAACACCTAACGTGGAACCTAACAAGAAATCAAGGATAATTCCTGATATCCATCCAGTAAAGACACTAACTCTCTCTGGTGCAACAATTGCCCAATATAACAATATTATTGCTAGATAGTTAGGTAAAAAACTTTCTATATATATAGGCATGCGAAATAAAGAAAGAAACAAGGCTACAACAATAGTAATCCAAATTACAATTATCTTGTTTGTAGATTTCATGCTCATATATTTACCACAACAACTAACTATTTCTTATTATCACGATAAGTCTGTTTAAACAATAAATTGATTTCATCAATATTCATTTGTTCTGACTTTGGAAGCCAAATTAACAACATATATCTTAATCTATCTAATGATGCTAGAGGCTGAACTTTTATATCAGCAAATTGCATCCCCTCTTGCTTATCAAACATAACTACTCGGCCAACAGGATAACCTTTTGGGAACTTTCCACCTAAGCCTGACGATACCAATAAATCACCAACCTGGATATCTACATTTCGAGGCATATTAACTAAACTTAACTCGTTAACTACCCCCGTTCCTGATGCAATTGCACGAATACCATTACGCATTACAATAACTGGAATAGAATGGTTTTGATCTGTCAATAGTAATACTCTACTTGTATAATTAGCTATGGATGTTACCTGACCAATAACACCTTCTTCGTTAATAACAGGTTGACCTTCATACACCCCATCTTCCTTTCCTCTATTAATAATAATAGTTTGAGAAAAAGAATTTGTATCAACCATCATTACTTCTGCACCTAACTTTCTGAAATCCTCTTTAATTGGAGAATTATTAAGATTTCTCAGTTCTTCATTATCCTTAATCAAACTGTCATATCTTAACAGATCTGTTCTAATTTCTCTTAGTTGTTGCTTTAGAAATGTATTTTCTTCATGCAGTTCTTCGTAGGTATAGAATCTATTAGAAACGTTTCTTGTAATAGAACTAGGAGCATCAACAATATAATAAACTGGAGTCATCCAGCTTTCTACGTAAAATCTTACTGTTGAAAAATAAGAAAATTGAGCATCACATATTATCAAAACTAAAGACAAAATCCCTACAATTAGAAATTTTATATTTACTGATATAGATGAATTGCTCAATTTATCTTTCATATTATTTATGCACTATTAAATTATTGATCAAATAATGCAACACCTTCGTTATCGTAAATTTCTAACGCTTGACCACCACCTCTAGCAACACAAACTAAAGGATCTTCAGCGATTCTTACAGGAACTAAGGTTTCTTGTGCGATTACCTTATCAATATTTCTTAATAAAGCACCACCACCTGTGATTACCATACCTTCATTTGAAATATCAGCAGATGATTCA
This sequence comes from Ruminobacter sp., assembly GCA_036311285.1. GTDB lineage: Bacteria > Pseudomonadota > Gammaproteobacteria > Enterobacterales > Succinivibrionaceae > JAXJQF01. The sequence goes on from JAXJQF010000045.1 coordinate 1,583, forward strand.
GGAGGAGTGTTGTTTAACCCCTTCTTAACAGCTAAAATAATTTCATCAATCGGGTTCTTTAACGCTTCTTTTATTTCAGTAGAAGTAATAACAATAGAACGAGGAGCTTGTTCGATGATGCTATAACCACTAACTTCCATTGTTCTTACTTCGTCACCTTCATCTTCGTAAGCACAACCAATTTCAATTTTAATCTTTTCAGCTGTTACCTCACCAATCTTTAAGCGATGCTTTTCCTGAATATAATTTACGATAGATTCATCAAACTTATCGCCACCAACCTTTACAGAATTAGCATAAACAATATCACCTAAAGAAATAATAGCAACTTCTGTTGTGCCGCCACCGATATCAATTACCATTGATCCCTTTGGTTCTCTTACAGGTAAGCCTGCCCCTATTGCTGCTGCCATCGGTTCAGTAATAATAAATACGTCTCTAGCACCAGAACGTAATACTGAGTTCTTTATAGCATTTCTTTCAACAGGAGTTGAGCCGTGAGGAACACAAACTAAAACTCTTGGTGCACCCTTTAGAAAACCCAATAACTTATTTGAACTGAAGAATATTCTTTTCATATACTCTTCGAGCATTTTCTCTGTATATTGACAATCTGCAATTACACCATCTTTCATTGGTCTAACAACTTTAATATTCTTTGGAGCCTTACCTAACATAAGTTTTGCTTGAGACCCAACAGCAATTGTACCAGTTGCGTTTCTACGACCATGCTCATTATTTACTGCCACTACAGATGGCTCATTAAGAACAATACCTTTTGATTGAACATAAATTAAAGTGTTCGCTGTCCCAAGGTCTATGGAAAGATCATTTGTAAATAGACCTCTAAATTTTTTTAACATTTCTTTTTATCCGAAAATAATAATTGATTATATATAAAATGACCAAAACAGATTTGTCATAAATCTAGTTTACTTTTATTAACTTCAAGAATTATATCACATATAATTTTTTTAAATTAACACTTTACTTAATAAAAATGATCTAAATCATTTCATTACATTATATAAATATAAAAATTGACAATATTTTAATCTGTAACTGTTAAAATTCGTCTACGTTTTATTTGATATGTAGGACTATCAATGTTCAATGTTTCTATAAAAGGAACATCACATGTAGCTTCAGAGACGATGGTATATACATAACCATCAGTATCTGTTGAATTCATTTTTTTTAATTTTGGTTCAATAGATAATTCAGAAATATAACAACCATCTCGTACACCATTACATAATGGGTCATTTTCAATGTGCGCCCTATTCTTACATGCTTCAATATCTATAATATTTTTTTTCCCTAGGTTTTCTCCACTTTGTCCCCATAAATTTTTCCAATTAGTTTGTTCATAGGAACTAGAGTAACAAGCAGCGGATGTACATTGCTGTAAAGGAAACAAATAAGACATAGCATATTCCGAACCTGTATATGCAACAGTCTCTGCATGAAAGGCAAGAAAGTTATTCACTTTGATTTGATTATTTGATTGATACATCTGTGCTAATACAGCTAACATTACTGAAAATGTAATTATAATAAAAACAGCTGTTAATAACATTGAACCTTTTTGATAACATAAGACACTATTTCTCATAATTTAGGGCCTCTATGTAATATTTAACCGCCATAATTTGCTCTTGACATGTAGATACAATATCAACATTTACAGAATTAGAATTACTTTTATCACTGCCACTATCAACACTAAATTTTAAAGCCTTTACTTTAATTGAACCGTACGAATTCTCCGAGCTACCTAAATTTATCTTCCCGTTTACATTGCCCTCGGTATACACTAATTCATAGAATTTATTTACATAATATGATCTGTAGGATGAATCATTTATTAAATAAAATGTATTTCGATATAAAAACGCCATCGGAATACTACTTCCATCTAGAGTTATATAATAATCACCATTACCTAAATCATTTAAACTCTTTATTTTCAACTTCTCAAGCTTTCGACTTAAAGTAACCACTCCTACGTAACCAGACCTAATATCATCAACTAAAGTTCTACCGTATAATTTTTGATAATTTTGTTTATGAAAATCAGATATTGAAAAATAAAATTTTCTGTCATTATTGTTCAATAAAGCGAATGGATTATCGGAATTGTCAATATCAAATATTTGTTTATTGGTAATATTTAAAACATGAAAAGGGACTACAAAATCAAGTTTGTTACTATAAACGTTACAATCAGAACAACTGTCTGTTATTGTTAATTGATAAGGGATAGACAATGATATATCTTTCTTTAATCTCGTTATAGTGTTATTAGAAAAGGAGGAAACCTCAGCTCTCCCCAAAGACTCCATATAAAACAAAGTTCCATTTGAAATAAAAGTAAGTACCATTGTTGATGTTATACCTAACAACACCATTGTTACAACTAATTCAACTAAGGTAAAAGCTTTTTGTTTCATCAGTAATTACCTTTAAGAAATGAAAATTCCATCACTTGTTCACTAGGATCGATAACAAATAATTTTACTTTCTTAAATTCGATACTTGCATATGTATATGGTTCAACCTCTATCTTTACATAAAAATGCTTATATTGAGCATCAGAGTAAGTCAATTCATTGTCATCCTCTAATCTACTTATTAGTTGAGAGAAAGCATCACCTGATGAAGAATCAAATTGACTTAAAAAGAAACTTGCTTCAATCATACAGTAACTACTGTCAGTACAAAAATTGACATTATTAGAGCAATAGTTTGTTTTTATAGAAGAATTAGAGCATATTTTCTTCGTATCAAAATCATCTACATCGTTATATATGATAGAAGACAACTGATTTTTTTCCGACCCAATAATTGAACCATTGATCATACTTGTAATATCATCAGGACCAAACTTATCTACTGCTGTACAATCTGAATTACAAATTAATTCTCCAGCCTTAGAATAAATCACTTCACCACATCGACATTGTCCGCCATTATGGTCGCTCTGCTCGTCATAACTTACTTGCTTTAATTTATAAAACAGATCAGAAACAATAAAATTTGCTTTAGTCTCAAATAAAGGGTCAACCGTATTCTTAGTAAACATAAACATCATTGGCACTATCGTTACAGTCACAATTGAAATAACAACAATGCCAAGAACAACTTCTAATAAAGTAAAACCTTTTCCTTTTTTTATTTCCATAATATAGCTCCTTCTGTATTTACTGACACATTACACGAAGCTAAATTACTAATAAAAGAAAAATCTCCCCCCGTACTCTTCACATCATTGTACTGCCCCAAACGATTAAAAATGATCTGTACGTCTTTATCAGAAATTACATTAGCAACTATTTTTGATGAAATCCATTTACTAGGATCAGAACAATTACTTTCTTGACAATAACCATAATAACCACTTTTTTTTACAATAAAAAAAATATCGCTATCAACTCCTTGATTTATATTAAAATTTTTAACTAAATTTAAGGTAATTACAGCATCCTTACATGCGTGAATTTCTTCATCATTTGATGAACTTATTTTTACAGCGGCAGTTACTGATAAAATACCTATCAAGATAATTACAGTAACTAATTCTACTAATGTAAATCCACGCATACATTATCTCCAAACTAATTCACTATATTTATGTTTGGAGTTACTAAACCAAGTGCAGGGATATAACTAAAACTCATATACTTTGAAGTTGTATTATTAGGATCTACATATTCTCCATCATTTCCCTTTTCTAGAGATAAAATTAAATAATAATGACAAATTCCATAATCTGAGATTATGCTATTATTAACTGACCCCATAGAGTATGAGATGAAATACTTATAGTCATTACCTGAAGCTAAATCTGACTTATTAATTGTTGCTTTTGGAGGGTTTTGAAGCATCTTGTTCCAAATATCTAAACAATTGTTAGCATTTAAAGGTACTGAATATCTATTTGCAGTTTCACTAGTAAGAGAAGATGAACCCCCACTTGCTGCAACTGCAGCTATTGGATAACCGACACTCATTGAACCATCATTGATTTTAGTAACTGTAGGAGTTGTTAAATAGAATCTTGTACCATCATAAAGAATACTATTTACACCATTTTCTTTCGGTCTCCCTTTTGCTTCCCATTGAGCTCTTACAAGTAAAACTCCTGTAGCAAAGTTTCCTGCAACGCCTTCTACACTCGCTCTCTTCGCTTCCTCTGTAACATCCAAAAATCGAGGTAAAGCTGTAGCAGCCAATATACCTAAGATAACAATTACAATTATCAATTCAATTAAAGTAAAACCTTTATTCACTTTCATAATCTAATCACACCTAATTAAGTTCAACAGTACCATCAGAGTAATTGTATTCTGCAGTTACCGATTCAATTTTATATATACATTTAGTTTGATAGCGATTGTGTAATATATTCATATTCTTAATCACTATATTATTCTTATCTCTTAAAATGTAACTCCATAAATTAGCACATCCTTCACCATTTATATTTTCTCCACCAATCTTATAAGGCCAACCATTTGAAGACATATAAAAGTAAATTTTATTTATACTATCTTTAGATTCTACGTCTTGTTGCAATCCTGTTCTTTTATCTAAACGAACAATTTGTCCCTTTCCATCGTTTATCCAAATATTATGAACTAACAACACTCGTTCACTAAAAATAGAAACTTGTGCCTTAAACGTTATTTCTAACGCTTTAATACTTTGAGGCAAAAAATAATTCTTCAAAAGAACCATTGTCAATACTAACAATAAAATTATTAAAATGATTTTATGTAATATGTACATAAACTTTTTATTAACATTGTCATTATGAACACTATATGCCACGTACTAACCTTTTCCTTGCATTGCTCCGTACATATCCCACATTGGAGTAAATATCCCTAAAGCAAGAACGCCAACCATTAAAGCAACAATAACTAACAATAACGGCTCAATCTTTGCTGTTAAGGACTTTAAGTCATAATCAACCTCTCTTTCATAATGGGTAGCAGCCTCAATTAATAACTCGTCCACTCTACCTGTTTCATCACCAACAGCAAACATTTGAAGAACTAAAGGTGTAAACATCTTACTTTGAGTTGTTACGACTGACAGAGGATTACCCTGTTCAATTTGCTTTCTCATATCAAGAACTCTAGTTTCCAAATACTTATTATCAATAGCTTCTGCAACTAACGTAAGAGCCAAATTTAGCTGAACTCCTGATTGAAGCATTAAAGAAAAGCTTCGACAAAATCTGCCAAGTAAAGCTTGTTGAATAATTTTTCCCATCACAGGTAGTTTAAGTTTATATTTATCCCATATTCTACGATTTTCATCCTTTCGTAGTAGATATTTAATTAAAAACGGTAAAGCTATACCACCTGCGAGCATCCAAGGCCAATAAGACACAAAAAAATTAGAAGTTGAAATTAATATTCTAGTAGTTAAAGGCAATTCAACCCCAAACTTAGAAAACATTTGGGTAAAAACAGGAATTACAAAAATATTTAGAACAACCATTGCAGCAAAAATGAACAAAATAACCAATATAGGATATCTCATTGCACTAGATATACGTTTTCTTGTTTCTAACTCTAAAGAGAAATAATCTGCTAATTGATTAAACGACTCTTCCAACTTACCTGTGTTTTCGCCTACATTGATCATTGCTACAAAAAGCGAATTATAAATTTTAGATTGTTCTTGCATTGATTGAGTAAGCGACTTACCACCAATCAAATCCTTGTTCAACTTTAGTAATGATTTTTTTAAACCATAATGTTCTGTTGAATCTGCTAAACCGCTAATTGCACGAATAATAGGAACGCCAGCTCTAGATAAAGAATACATCTGACGACAAAGCATTACTAACTCTGTTAAACCAACCTTGCTATTAAATATTTCATCAAAATTTAATTCAAAATTTGAGTCAAGGGAACGTTTACTCCCCTTCTTAATTTCAATAGGAGTATATCCCTTGGCAATAATTTCATTTAAAGCGTCTGATTCATTAGTAGCCTCAACTTCTCCGTTAATATAATTACCACTTATATCTTTAGCTTTATATTTAAACTTAGCCATTATTTAATAACCTCAGATACTTTTATTACTTCTTCTAAAGTCGTAATGCCTTTGGTTGCATAATGATAAGCCATATGAGATAAAGGTTTATATCCTTCATCTGCTAACGCCTCACGAGAAAATGCTTCATGATCTTCGCGTCTAAGTGCGTCCATCATTTTTTGGCTTAATTCTAAAAACTCAAATACGCCTACACGCCCCTTATATCCTGAAAAATTGCAGAACTGACATCCTCTACCATTATTCCCCATCTTAAATTCATGTTGCTTTTGAGTTTCGACTGGAATTCCTAGCGCATCCTCAATGAAGTTCATTTCCAGCTGTGTAGGAGTATATGCTTTTACACACTTTGGACAAACTTTTCTAACAAGTCTTTGAGCTAGGACCGCTTTTAATGAACCTGCAACCGAATACCCTGCAGCCCCCATATCCATAAATCTTAAAGCACTAGATACAGCATCATTAGTATGAAGTGTTGATAAAACCAAGTGCCCAGTCATCGCACCACGTAAACCTATTTCCGCTGTTTCCAAATCACGCATTTCCCCTACAAGAATAACATCAGGATCTTGTCTGAGACATGACCTTAAAACTTTTGCGAAATCTAACCCTACTTTCGTTTGAACTTGCACCTGCTGTATTCTTGGTAATCGATATTCCACTGGGTCTTCTACTGTAATAATTTTTACATTAGGATTATTTAACTCATTCAAAGCTCCATAAAGTGTTGTTGTTTTACCAGACCCTGTTGGTCCTGTAACTAGTATCATTCCATGTGGACGATGTAATTGAGCTCTAAATCTAACTAATAATTCAGGTGGCATACCTGTTGAATCTAATGAAAGTAACCCATCAGATTGATTCAACAATCTCATTACGATTGATTCACCATACTGAGTTGGCAATGTAGAAAGACGAACATCAAAATTTTTACCTCCAATAGATATAGGAAAACGACCATCTTGAGGTAAACGTTTTTCAGAAATATCAAGACCTGCCATCAATTTAAGTCTTAAAGCAATTGCTGGTGCAATGTCTACATTATTTAAAGTTTGTTCTGCTAAATTTCCATCAATTCTTTGACGTATTCTTAGTAAGTCTACGTCAGGCTCAATATGAATATCGGATGCTTTACTTGATACAGCATCTTCAAATACCGAGCGTAATAAATTTACAACAGCAACGTCAGATAAGCCATCAGTTACACTCAATTGTTCCATTGAATTTAATTCAAAAGCACTTTGGCTTACTTCTGTTTGTAACTGATTTGCATATTTAGCAATTGTGTCATTATTTTTATATAACTGAGATAAATAATGCACAATTTCCATTTCTGGAGCTATAACAAAATCAACTTCATTTGGCTCTAATTTATCTTGTATTTCATCTCTGCCGGGATAATCTAGAGGGTCTGCAATAACAACTGTGACTACATTATTTCCAGTATTTTCGTTAAATGACTGACTTATTGCTAAAGCTCTTTTCTGTCTAGCGAGATTTTCAGGCAACATTGAAACTGTAGCAGAATCAATTGTCAATTTAGATAAATCAGAAAAAACTGGCATTCCTAATTGCTGACCTAAAGCCTCACATATATCAGACTCTGTAGCAAAATTAAGGGATACAACAGCCTTACCAATCTTTACATTATTCTCTTTTGAATAATCTAAAGCTTGCAATAATTCATCATTCGTAATTATTCCTGATTGAACTAATACGTCACCTATACGTAGTCTCTTATTATCGCTTACCATTTTTTAGTTGCTCCAAAAATTTGATTCTTTTATCAATAAATTCTAATGAAGACGAACTCAAAAAAGCTTTTTGACATTCCTTATAAACATCTAATGCTGCTATATAATTCTTCTGTTTTTCTAAAGATAAACCTAATCCCAGTCCCCATTTTCCTTCTTTCTTATCATTTTCATACAGTTTTCTATAGGCGTATTCTGACACTCTAAAATCACCACTATCTCGAGCTATAGAAGCTAATGAAACATAATAATCAATGTTAGTTTTTACTGGAGGTTCAGCTTTTCTTAAAATTCTAATAGCTTGATTACTTTGGCCCATTGATTTATAAATACGTGCTAAATATAAGCGATAATCATAATGATTTGGATTAACAATTAATCCTAACTCTAAAAGCTTTATCGCCTCGTAATAATTCTCAGAACCGTAATATATGGCAACCAACTTCTCTCTTGCCTTTATTTCCTTAGGTCTTAACTGCAAAATCTCTTTGTATGCAGTAACAGCCCTCTCTTTCTTTCCCTGAACAACAGCTGTATTTGCTTTCTTATACAAATCTTTAATCAAATCAGATGTTGTAACCTTCTTTTGAGTTACCTTTACATATACTTTCTTGTTCTTTTCTTCTTCATAGAAAACTCTATCATCGTTCACGTTTAAATCAGATGAATGTAATTCTCTATCATTTTCAATACTCTTATCTTCAATTACATGAGTATCAGTAACAACTACATTCTTTGCTTTTAAAACTTTGTTTTTATCAACTGTATTGTTTTCTACAATATCTTCGACAACTTTATTTTCTATCTGTAATGCTTTGTCCTGTTCAGTTTTCTTAGATGCATTTTCTAATTGAATTTTATTCTCAGCTAAGACATCCTTTTGAGTTAACGATTCTTTATTTACTTGAACTAAAGATTGTTCTTCACTCTTTTTTTCATTAACAACGATGTCATGCTGTTTACTTACCTCTACTTTATTATTAAATCCAGAAAATAGAATATAAGTAAATACACAACTACTACAAACTAAAAGAATCAACAATACTAATCTAATAACTCCAACATTGTTAGATTTCTTTCCTGGCCCAACGTATACACCGTGGTCCGAACTTGATGTTCTCTTATTTAATTCCTTTAAAGTCTTATTTATTACACTCATAACCTATCACTTAACAACAAATACAAACATGCAACAGTAACAACAGCTATTAACATCATTAAGACAAAATTTAAATCTAACTTAAAATGCTTAGTATTTGCTTGTGGTGTATCCTTAATTGCTTCACGTGCAATGCTTTTGGATATTGCATAGTCACCATACCCATATGCAAGCATTAAACACTTATTTGCAACTATATTTATAATTCTAGGAACCCCCATACAGCTATTTGAAATATAATTAGCTATGTTCTTAGAAAAAATCTCTCCACCTTTATAACCTGCAGCCCTCATTCTGTAATTTAAATAAGCATATGTTTCATCCGAATCGAGAGTTCTTAACTTCAAACAAAATGAAATACGCTGGTTAAATTGTCTTAATGCGTTATCCTGAAGCATCTCATCTAATTCTGGTTGACCAAACAATACGATATGAACAATTTTTTCAGATTCTGTTTCTAAATTACCCAATAACCTAATTGCTTCTAACGTATCCTCTCTCAATGATTGAGCTTCATCAATGACTACAACAACCTTTTTATTTTGCTTAAACAGTTCTAATAGTTTTTCATTAATCGCATCAAATACACTTAAATTATTAATTCCATCTTCGAAAACAATATCTAATTCCTTGGCAACTGCTATTTTGAATTCGCCTGGACTTAAAATAGGATTAGGAATATAAACAAACTCAAAGTCATCACTAGAATGCGATAATAACATGCGTAAAACCATTGTTTTACCAGTCCCAACCTCTCCTGTAATTTTTATTACCCCCTCTCCGTTAGTTAGGGCAACTCTTAATAGCTCCAAGGCTTCTTCATGAGGAGGTAAACCAAAATACAAACTAGTATTAGGGGTTAAACTAAATGGTTTTTGCTCTAAACCAAAATAACTCTGGTACAATTTCTTTCCTAATCTTCTTTATTTGAAATACGGTCATGCAAGCTTAATGATTCATCTGGATACCATTTTTGCAATAAATCAGCAGCCTTTTGCATTTCGTCTTTCCAAGTTTCACCACCAACTACTACCGGACGTAATAAAATAACTAACTCAGCTTTTCTATCTTCAACGACCTTGTTTGTGAACAACTCTCCTAATAGTGGAATATCTCCAATTACCGGTACTTTAGATTGTTTATCAACTTTAACTCTTGTCATCAACCCACCAATAACTATTATGTCTCCAGACTTCGCTTCAACTATTGTATCAGTTTCTCTAACACTAGAACGAGCTGTAGGTAATTTCATTGTTTGCTTATCAGAAAATTGAATGTCCTTAACACTTTCCTCAACATCTACAACAGCAGGATGAATATGCATAATAACTGTACCATCATCAGATATTTGTGGTAATACATCTAAAGAAACACCGCTAAAGAAAGGCTTAATTGTTGCAGAGTTCGACACAACATCTGAAGAACTAGATGAAGAATTAGAAGACACTAAAGTTTCTACACCTGTTACGTAATATTCATCTGTACCTATTTTCATTATTGCTCTTTGGTTGTTAACCGTTGTAATTCTAGGACTTGATAAAGTTGCAACGTCACCTTGTACCTTTAACAAACTTATGAAGGCATTGTAAGTATCATCATTATGTGTATAAGAGCCAGACATCGAAAGACCGCCACCCAAAAGAGAGAATACGGAATTTGTAAAACCTTTAACTGCTACATTTTCATTAATTTTTAAAGAAGATTTTGAACCATTTAACACCATGCCCCAGTTAATTCCTTGCTCATAACCTTCATCTAATGTTACTTCTAAAAGCTTGGCTTCTATAATAACTTGACGTTTTAAAGAATTTTCAGCAAGTTGTAAATAATCCTTTACTGCCTTTATTTCATCTGACATAGCTCTAATTGAAACACTTGAAGTTTGAGGACTAACTCTTACAAACCTTCCATCCTTATCACCAACAATACCAGATAAAGTTCCCTCTAATTCTTTCCAAAAATCACTTTCTGAAGTTGATTTAACCTTTGAGCCACTATCCTCATCTTCACTATCAGAGCTATTTGAATCTGACGATGATGAAGAACTACTACTATCAGAATCTTCCCCTTCTTCTGAAGATATAGTACTACTTGTAATGTTCAATGTTGTTTCAGAACTACGAATAATGGCTAAATAATTTATTGGAATAATTTCAGTATGAACACCTGAAGGATATACATAAAAGACATCCCCCTTCCTTTCAATCTTATAACCATAAACACTATACAAAGAATCAAAAACTTCATCTAAAGTTACATTATCTACAGTCAATGAGATTAAACCTGCAACTTCCGGATGAACAACAATAGAGTTCCCTGTTTGTTCAACCACTTGAGAGAAAAATTCAACAGCAGGAACCTCGTTAGCTGCAATAGAAAATCTCTTTAAAGTAAAAGGTGTTCCATCTGATGACAGTGGAGCGCCACTATTTAATTCGTTAATAACATCCTCAGGAATATCTAGTGAATTTTCAGTATTATTTACAATGGCATTGTTTATTTCATCTTTAATCATTTTAGGATTAGGATGACTATATGAGCATCCAACTAAACCTAATAAAGAACAGATTGCTAACGTTTGATATATTTTTCTCATTTCATAATCCTTGAAGAATAAAGGGTTAATTTTAAGTGGCTATTAGATGCTTCTTCTTGTAATAAAACACTGTTTTTTTCAATTTTTCTTAAAATCATTCCATGACATGGTTTATTCAATTTACAACTATGATTACTTATAATAGCAATACTATCACTTCCATTTTTCATAATTGCTTGCAGAACCAACCCATTTGTTTCACCATTTAACTCAACAGCTCTAGTATCTATAGGACGAAGAGGAATTGTTGGATCTCGATAATTTAACTCTGCAGCTTTCAAACTATGAAGGCCGCATAGCATAAATGCAAACAAGATAAAGATTATATTTTTGCTAACCACGAATAAAGTCCTTATTTACACTTAATGTATAAATTTCAATAGTTACTATCGAATATGGATACTTATCCACATTAAGCTCTAATGAATCCCAATAGAAGTTTTTATCTAATGTTTCTAAAGAACTTAAATAATTCATAATATCCAAATAACGCCCTCTAACAACCATACTTATGCCATGCTTATATAACTGAGCTTCGTCTTTTTTTATCAACACCTCTGGTTGTACAGATTTAACAGATAATATTTGAATATTTTTTTCAGTTCTTAATATGTTAGTAAGAACTTTAGTCATCTCTGAAGCGTCAAGTAAATTTGCAGTTTCACTATTTAAAACAGCATCCAACAACGCGATATCTTTTTCTATTTTTTCAATATCTCGTCTCATTATCTCATTAGGATCCTGGGTAACTTTTGACTGCCAAGCTAATAACTCATCTTGCTTATTTTTGTAATCATCCTCAAGATTCTTTATTTCAAATGAAAGTTTTTCATTTTCAATGAGATTTCTATCTAATACAGAAAAATAACAAGGGGCAATTATAAGAGACAAGCCAACAAGAGCAACTAACACACGTTCTCTTAAAGATAACCCCATAAATTTTTTTTCATATTCTCTAAATTTAGACATATTTACACCTTACTGCTGTACCGATGAAGATTTGTCATCTTTATACACAGGATTTGTAAGAGAGAAATTCAATACATTTGTTTCAGCATTATTACTTATATCTAGTGCGCCAAAAGTCATATTCTTAATAGAATCGTATTCCTTAAATCTATCCAACCACTGTGGTATAGCTGCTGAATTAATTGTGTCACCGTACATCTCAACACTATGGGAATCTAATCTAAATCTAGTAATAGATATATCTTTTACTGTAACTAATGACAATACCTTCATAAAATCAGCATAACCATTATTTCTCAGATCTTTATTAGCCAATAAAAAGTCCATAAACTTCTTTTTACTTTCGTGCGTTTTTTTTATCTGCTCTAATTTGCTTTTCAACGCTTCATTTGGAACCATCTTAGCCAATAATTCTTGTACTTCTAATAGCTGCCTATCAATTCTTGTATTTTGTTCTTGAATTATCTTATGCTTTGCTTCTAATTTATTACTTTGATAAATAGAATAGTAAGATAAAGAAAACATTATTAACAGAAAAATAACCCATATTGATATCATTTCATATAATGTTAATAATTGTTTTTTAGGTTTAAATTCTTTTGAATATAAATTTATTCTAATCTTTCTCATTTACAAGGCACCCCTCTTTTGCTACCCCATATAATGGCAAGAATATATAACCTTTCTTTACTATTTCTAAAATAGCCTTATTTTCACAAGAAGTATACCCCACACTATTTAAGTCAAGATTATTCGTATCTTCCTTAGGAATCAACTCAACAACTCTTTTAAAGTTTTGACTCAATAAATTACCAATCAACTCTATACAGCTACAATCTAACATTAGTAATAACTTAGACATTGGAGGTAAACCTAATTGAGCTGTTAAAAAATCATCACTTAATCTATATATTTCTGTTGTTAATTTAGAAATAAGCACATCAGCATTAACCAAAGTTCCTTCTGCAGATAGCTCTTTATACCCTCTTAAAACTCTGGTATAACAAATTTCGCCTTGATAAATAGCAAATAGACTAAGTTCGCTATCCTTTGGCATATATAATCCAACGCATAATTGATTTACATATTGAGATTCACCATTAGGTTCGTTCTTCTTTCCTAAATAACTTTGATATTGTGAAATAAATTCTGCCATAGCAAGTTCTTTTACAGTAACGGCTTCTAATATCCCAATTGGAGCTATTATTTCAGATATCAAACTAATTATTTTCTTTTCAACAAGAACAAAGGTTAATGATGGCTTAGAGTTTTTACTTGTCTTTGTATCGTAAAAATCCCATGTAAAATCAGCTACTCTACCTTGGGTTACTCCTTCCAAATCTTTGTACATAGCAACCCCTTTTAACTCTTCATCAGTTAAGTTGCTATTTTTAGGTAATTGAACACTACTGTATAATGAAGTATCTAGTACCACTTTAACTTTTGTTTTATAAGACACTTTGTGCTTATTAAAAAGCACATTAATAACACGTCCCCATTCAACATTTGAAGAAACATTTTCACATTCACAGACTATCGCTTCTTTATTCAAGTATAGAAATATAACTTGATTGTTGCTTAAACCAATCACTACACTTGACTTACTAATATCTTTCTTAGCCATAAAAACCACTATAAAACGTTATAAATTAGCGATCTAATTTTAATTCAAATTAAAAATATAGATTGAGACTTTTATTTAATTTATGAAATTTTGTATGCTAAAAAACAAAAATCTCTCTTTATTTACTATTAAAGAGAGACTTTATAAAGAATAAATGCTAATTACTAATTAAAACGGAACTTCATCATCAGAATTATCAAAAGAATTATCAGCTTGAGGAACAGGTGGAACTGTCATTGATTGTTGCTCAATTGAAGCTCCAAATGAACTGTTTGATAATAAAGCAGAGTCATTAAACTCTGGAACAGCATTAGCTTGTGCAAATGGTTGATTTGGATATTGAGTTGGAGCAGGAGGCACATATGAATTATTATATGTTCTATTACTATTATATTGAGAGCCCCCATTGTTCGCATATGCATTATTTGGCTGCGGAGCATTATTGTATACATTATTGTTAGGCTGAGAAGCACCATTTGGATTACCACCTAACATTTCTAATTCAGAAACATAAATTTCGGTTACATAACGCTTCACACCGTCTTTGTCATCATAAGATCGTGTTCTTAATTTACCTTCAACATAAACTAAAGACCCCTTTCTTAGATATTGTCTTGCAATATTTGCTAATCCGTTCCATAAAACTAATCTATGCCATTCTGTTCTTGTTTGAACAACACCTGATTGGTCTTTATAATTTTCATTTGTAGCTATTGAGAAAGTAGCAACTGATGTATTTGAACCAGGTAAAGTTCTACAGTCAGGGTCTCGACCTAACGTACCAATTAAAACTACTTTATTAACACCTCTAGCCATATTATCTCCCTAGTGAAAAATAATTTAATATAAATTACAAAAATGATAAAATTTTACAAGTTCTCAATTATATAGAAGGTAGATAAAATGCACAATAAAATTATTATTAAAGGTGCAAGAACTCACAACTTAAAAAATATTGACATAAATATCCCTAAAAATCAGTTCTGTGTAATAACTGGTGTGTCAGGTTCTGGAAAAACGTCCCTTGCTTTTGACACAATATTTGCTGAAGGACAAAGAAAGTATGTTGAGTCTTTATCTTCTTACGCTAGACAATTTTTAGCCCTTATGGACAAACCTGAAGTAGAACATATTGAAGGGTTGTCTCCATCTATTTCAATTGAACAAAAATCTACATCACACAATCCTAGATCTACAGTTGGAACTATCACTGAAATACACGACTATCTTCGTGTATTGTATGCAAAAATTGGTACAGCCAAATGTCCTACCCACATGCTAGATTTAAAAGCTCAAACTGTTACTTCTATAACTAACCAAATCCTAGAACTTGACGAAAATTTAAAGGTAATGATTTTATCTCCTATAATCATAAATAAAAAAGGAGAAAACAAAAAACTTCTAAGTGAATTTTCTCAAAAGGGTTTTGTCCGTGCTAGAATTGACGGCGAAATAGTTGATTTAAGTGAAGATATAAATCTAGAACCAAATAAAAAGCATTGTATCGATATCATAATCGACAGAATAAAAATCAAAAAAACGGATGACCTTAGAACCAGAATTTCAGATTCAATTTCTTTAGCTTCAGATATATCTAATGGACTAATTTATGTAAGTTCCTTAGATAATTCATTTGATGAAAAAGTTTTTTCTACCAAATATGCATGTAGGGAATGCGGATACAGTATTCCTGAACTAGAACCTAGAAATTTTTCATTCAACAACCCTAATGGGGCTTGTGAGTTTTGCCATGGATTAGGCTCAAACAGTATTATAACTGAAGACTCTATAATAGAAGACGACTCCTTAAGTATTAAAGATGGGGCAATTAAAGGATGGACCCCAAAACAAGGTTACAGTTACTCGATACTTACATCTGTTTGTAATCATTACAACATAAGTCTTGAGACCCCATATTCAAAACTTAAAAATGAACAAAAAAATATAATTATGTATGGTAATAATGGCGAAGAAATCGAATTATCTACAGACTATCGTCATTTTAAACAACAAAGAAAAAGCTCGTTTCTTGGAATAATAGCAATCACAACCAAAAAATATCTTGAAGCAAATGATGAAGATAAGCAATTTTATACACCGCTTTTAGACAAGCAAATTTGTCCACAATGTAATGGCGAAAGATTAAAAACACAATACAGAAATGTTTTCATTAATAACATGTCACTACCAAAACTTGGTGATAACTCTATTTTAGAAATTATAAATTTTCTGAAAGATTTAAAATTATCTTCTACAGAAGAACAAATTGCTCAAAAACTTTTAAAGGAAATCATAGAGAGATTAACATTTTTAAACAATGTTGGATTAGATTATATTTCTTTAAACAGAACTGCAAATACATTATCAGGCGGCGAAGCTCAAAGAATAAGATTAGCAAGTCAAATAGGTTCAGGATTAACTGGAGTAATGTACGTACTGGATGAACCTAGCATAGGCTTACATCAAAAAGACAACGAGAAGCTACTAGAAGCTTTAAATCACCTAAAAAAACTAGGAAATACCTTAATCGTTATTGAACACGATGAGGACACAATGAACCAAGCCGACTTTATTGTAGATATTGGCCCGAAAGCTGGTATTCATGGAGGTGAAATCGTTGCCTATGGAACACCTGATGATATAAAAAATTCAAAAAACTCTATTACTGGTCAATATTTATCTAAGAAAAAAATTATAGAAATACCAAAAGTTAGAAAAAAATCTAAGAAATTTATTTCGCTTGAAGGAGCAAGAGGAAATAACCTCAAGGGTGTTGATATAAAAATACCTTTAGGCTGCATCACTTGTGTTACTGGGGTTTCAGGTTCAGGAAAATCAACTCTAATAAATGACACACTATATAAGATAGCAAGACAAGAACTAAATCAGGCTAAAGGTGAAAAGCCGTGTGAATACAAGAAAATTAGTGGACTAAACTACTTAGAAAAGGTTGTTAACATTGACCAAACCCCTGTTGGAAAAACCCCTCGATCAAATTGTGCTACCTACACTGATGTGTTTACAAATATAAGAGAACTGTTTTCTCAAACAAAGGAAGCTAGAGCAAGAGGTTACACTCCTGGTAGATTCTCTTTTAATATTAAAGGAGGTCGTTGCGAGGCATGTAACGGCGACGGAGTTAAGAAAATTGAAATGAATTTTCTTCCTGCTGTTTATATAAAATGCGAAGAATGTAATGGTTGCAGATATAATAAGGAAACTTTAGACATTCATTATAAAGGTAAAAACATTAATGATGTTTTAGAAATGAGTATAGAAGAAGCTTTAACATTCTTTGACGCTATTCCTACAATTAAATCCAAGCTAAAGACTATTTCAGAAGTTGGTTTGTCTTATATAAAACTAGGTCAATCAGCAACAACCTTCTCTGGTGGAGAAGCACAAAGAGTAAAGATAGCAAAGGAATTGTCAAAGAAAAACAACGGCAATAACTTATATATTCTTGATGAACCAACTACAGGTTTACACTTTGAAGATATAAACATACTATTAAAGGTTTTATTTAAGCTTAGAGATGCTGGAAATACAATTGTAATAATTGAACATAACCTAGATGTCATAAAATCAGCTGACTACATAATAGATTTAGGACCTGATGGAGGATATAAAGGTGGTGAAATTGTGTGCTGTGGTACACCTGAAGAAGTTAAACTAGAAAAAAAATCATACACAGGTCAATTTTTGGCTAAAATAGTATAAAATAATTTATATACAAATAAGAGGAAGTATATAATGTCATACAAGTTATCAAAAACAGAATACAATAATACCATTAAATTCAATGCTGATGGTAGATATGAGTATTTTGTTAAAAAAGCTACAAAAGGTTTGGAAATATTCATTGCTGTAACATCTGACAATGAACCATTATTAGAACAAATAGAAGAAGACGGTAACGATATTGCTGTTCTACCTATTTGGTGTCATGAGGATTTTGTTAATAATTATATAAATAAAAAAAATCTAGAAGGGTATAAAGTTCAACCTATAACACTAGCAAAATTTTTAGAAATTTGGATTCCTCAATTATCACAATCGAATATTGAATTTGCAGTTTTTCCATTAGCGTTTAACACTGATACAAATATTATATGTGGAGAAGATTTGCTAGAAAACTTTAACGAAACAATAGAATAAATAGATAATTAAATATAATAATTAAATAATATAAATAGGATTAAATAAACAGGAAATCAACGATGTCTTACAAGTTAAGCACTATAGAATTTAATACAGCTGTAAAATTAGATTCTATCTTTAGATACCATCATTTTTTAAAGAAAGCAAACAAAGGTTTAGAACTATTCATTCTAACAGCTCCAAATGATGAACCATTCTTACAGCAAGCAGAAAATGACGGAAAAGAAGTCACTGTGTTACCACTATGGTGCCATGAGCTGTACGCTGAGCATTATTCTAAAAATAGTAATTTAAATGATTACAAAACCCAAGGAATAACCCTAGGTGCTTTTTTAGAAAAGTGGATTCCTCAATTAAATAACAACAACATTTGTTTTGAAATTTTCCCTCTTCCAAACGACAAAGAAAGAGGTCAAATTATAAGTTGTAACGATTTATTAGATAAATTTGAATTCTTATAAATAGATACAAGACGTTTATAAAACAAATAACCCCCGAAATTTTAATTTCTGGGGGTTATTTGTATATTGGGTTTTTGTTAATTATTTTTCAACAATATAAGCCAACTCTCTTTGTAAGTATTGTTCTGTTTCAGATACATCTGTATTAGTTCGTTGTGAATAACTTTGTATCTGGTCCTTCATCACGCCACCAACAGAAGAATAATATGCTTCAGAATTACCAAGTATAAAACAACAAGTAGCACAAACAGGATTCATCATATAACTTTCAGTTAACGATAAACCAATGTTATTTTTACAATCTAATAAATCCCAAATAATCTTCTTCTGTCTATGGTCTGAAGACGTAGAATAACCAATAGCCGGACGAATACCCTTATAGTTTAATTCAGATACACTATTAGATTCTCTTTCACAACTATATCCCCAATATTTAGTTCTAATTAAATAATGAGCATACTCTGTTGTTGCTTCTGCTATTCTATCTGCAACTGTCTGAGTTAACATCATTTTATAAATTTCATCATCAGCTTTTAACTCTGCTAAGATTTTATCAAGACCAATACCTGCATTCACAACAAGAATACCAATACAATCTTCTTCATCAAAGAAATCAGCTAAACAGTAATTAGAGCTTTCTTCTCTATTACTCATGTCTAATTGATTTCTTAAGAAACTAAATTTGTACTCTTTATCTTGATATGTAACAACTAAATCATCTGTATCTAATTTACGAGTCTTAAATAAACCAAATTGAACCTTTACTGTTAATTTATTTTGTTGTATTAATTCATTTAAAACATCTTTACCATCAACAAGAAGCCTTTCAACCTCTTCCTTCAATTTAGGGTAATGGTCAAGCTTATCAACATTAACTTTGTAATCCCATGAGGACACAAAACCCTGCCAATCTATAAATTTCTTAACTGAATTTATATCAATATCTAAAACATGCACTCCATACATATTTGGAGCTTTTGCTTTAGTTTTTGCGTAATCTACTTTAATACAATTTTGCTTAGCCTCTTCATACGATACAGAAACATTCTTTGAATACTTAATTTCATGAAGCTTTCTTTCAAAGGCATATTCCTCTCTAAGCTTTTTCAAGAATCCTAATCTTAGCTCCTTTGATAATAAAGATTGTGCAACAGTAACACCACGACTTGCATTATTTACATACACAATTGGAGCAGAATATTCATGTTCCATTTTTACTGCTGTATGAGCCTTTGATGTTGTTGCTCCACCAATCATTACTGGTATATTTAAACCTCTCTTCTCAAGTTCTCTTATAACATGAACCATTTCATCCAATGAAGGGGTAATTAAGCCTGATAAACCAATAATATCAACATTCTCTTTAATTGCTGTCTCTATAATTTGTTCACTCGGAACCATTACACCTAAATCTATTATTTCATAATTATTACATTGCATAACAACAGACACTATGTTCTTGCCTATATCATGAACATCTCCTTTTACTGTTGCCATCAATATTTTACCATTTGAAGTAGTATTACTTTGACCTTCCTTTATATAAGGTTCTAAGAATGAAACCGCCTTTTTCATTACACGAGCTGATTTAACAACTTGAGGTAAAAACATCTTTCCTTCACCAAATAAATCACCAACCTTATTCATTGCCTCCATTAATGGGCCTTCTATAATAGATACAGGATTGTCATATTCTTTTAATAGTTCTTTTACATCATCTTCAATATAGTCAGCAATACCTTTAAGCATTGCATACTCTATTCTAGTTTTTATGTTTTCATTTCTCCACTGATTTACGGTTTCGTTATTTGTTGAATTTAATTCTCTATTCTTATACTCTTCTGCTAATGCAATCAATTCATCTGTTGCTTGCTCTGAAGTATTTAAAATTACAGCTTCTATCTTATCTCTCAATTCTGTTGGAATATCGCTATAAACCGATAACATACCTGCATTAACAATCCCCATATCCATACCATTACTTATAGCATGGTATAAAAATACTGTATGAATTGCTTGACGAATAAACTCATTGCCTCTAAATGAGAATGAAACATTAGAAACGCCACCAGATATTAAAGCATAAGGTAATTTCTCTTTAATTGTTTTTACAGAATTAATAAAGTCCAATGCATAATTATTGTGTTCAACCATGCCTGTTGCAACTGCAAAAATATTTGGATCAAAAATAATATCTTCTGGCGGAAAACCAACTTTATTTACTAATAAGTTATATGCTCGTGTACAAATCTCAATCTTTCTATCATAGGTGTCAGCTTGACCTTGTTCATCAAATGCCATCACAACCACAGCAGCACCTAATTTTTTTAAAGTTTCAGCGTGTGATAAAAATAAATCCTCACCTTCCTTCATTGAAATAGAATTTATAATTGATTTACCTTGAACACACTTCAACCCTTCTACTAAAACATCCCATTTTGATGAATCAATCATTATCGGAACCTTTGAAATTTCAGGTTCTGAAGCTACTAGATTTAAGAACTTAATCATACAAGCCTTAGCGTCAATTAAGCCTTCATCCATATTTATATCAATAATCTGAGCTCCATTATCTACCTGCATTCTTGCAATAGCTAATGCTTCATCAAAATTACCTTCCTTGATTAGTCTTCTAAACTTTGCACTCCCTGTAACATTGGTTCTTTCACCAACATTTATAAACAACGTATCCTTACTTATATTTAATGCTTCTAAACCACTCAATCGGCATTTAATATCAAGGTCTGGGATTTTTCTTGGTTGACAATTTACAATGCTATTTTTAATAAGCTTGATATGCTCTGGTGTAGTACCACAACAACCACCAACAATATTTAATAACCCTTGTTCTCCCCATACTGCAATATGTTTACACATATCTTCTGGAGATAAATCGTATAAACCAAATTCATTAGGTAAACCTGCATTTGGATGAACTGAAACGAAAGTTTCAGAAATTGAAGATAACGATTCAAGATGTTGCTTTAATTCAACTGGTCCTAACGCACAATTTAAACCAAAAGAAATAGGCTTAATATATCTTAAGCTATTATAAAATGCCTCAATTGTTTGTCCTGATAACGTTCTTCCTGATGAATCTGAAATCGTTCCTGATATCATAATAGGTAGTTCATAACCTATTTCTTCAAACAATGTCATTAATGCATAAGCACAAGCCTTTGCATTGAGAGTATCGAAAATTGTTTCAATTAATAAAATATCAACATTCCCATCTACTAACCCTTTTGCCGCTTCCTTATAACCTTCTGATAATTCATCAAAAGTAACATTTCTTTTCGAAGGGTCATTTACATCTGGAGAAATCGATAAAGTTCTGTTAGTAGGACCTAAAACACCTGCTACAAACAAATAATCTTCGTTATCACTATTTTGCTCTTTAAATTTATCTATAGTGTTTCTTGCTATTTGAGCTGCTTTTAAATTAATTTCATAACAAAAATTTTCTACACCATAATCTGATAACGGAATAGGGGTAGCATTAAAAGTGTTCGTTTCAATTATGTTAGCGCCAGCTAATAAATAACTCATATGAATTTCACTTATTATTTCTGGCTTAGATAAACAAAGAAAATCATTACACCCTTTGAGTTCTTGTTTTACATCCTTTACTCCTTCAAATCTGTAATCAATTTCTTGAAGGTTATATTTTTGAATCATAGTTCCCATCCCTCCATCTAGGACAAGAATCTGATTCTGTAATATTTGTTGTAATTTCTCTACTTTAGATTTACTTAACATCATTTATTCCTAGTTCAATCTTATTTCAGAGATATTATAAGGGGTAATTTGATATACGTAATAATTTAACCAATTGGAAAATAATAAATTCCCATGACTTCTCCAAGAACACTTAGGTGTTTTACTTGGGTCATTATTAGGGAAATAATTAACAGGTATAATAGGATTTAAACCCGCTCCCAAATCTCTTTGATATTCGTTATTTAAAGTATCTGCATCATATTCAGGATGTCCTGTTACAAATACCTGTCTCTTATCTTTAGATACAGCTAAATACACACCAATTTCATCTGAGCTTGCTAATACTTCTAGATCTGTATTATTTTCTATAAACTCTTTTGTAAAATCAGCAAATCTTGAATGTGGAGCTAAGAAGTTATCATCAAAACCTCTAATTAAAGGCTCATGCTCCTTACAAATTTCAATGTTATAAACTCCTGATAATTTTACATCTCTAGTCTGTTTTGGTAAGTCATAAAAAATTTTTAAAGCTGCTTGCACTGACCAACAACTAAAGTATGTTGAAGTTACATGAGACTTTGACCAATTCATTATCTCGACAAGAGTATCCCAATAGTTAACTTCCTCAAATGGTATAAATTCTAAAGGTGCACCAGTGATTATCATTCCATCATAATAATTATCTTTAACGTCGTCAAAACTTTGGTAGAAACGGTCTAAATGAGCTTGAGGTGTATTCTTTGATACATGGTCATCAATTCTTAGCAAATCAACAATTACCTGAAGAGGAGTATTCGATAACTTACGTAAAAACTGAGTTTCTGTTTCTATTTTTTTAGGCATAATATTTAATAATAAAACCTTTAAAGGTCTTATATCTTGATGAATAGCTCTACTTTCTGGCATTATAAAAACATTTTCAGAAGCTAATATACTAGCAGCAGGAAGACTATCAGGTATTGTAATTGGCATATAAAGATCCTTAAATTAAATTACTTATCTTATTATAATCTATATATAATAATCATAAAGTATAAATGCAAGCTTTATTTATATGGAATCAAATAAAATGAAAAAATTACTAGTCGAAATGATTTGCACAGGAGATGAATTATTGTGTGGATACGTTGAAAACTCCAATTCAACATTTTTAGCACAATGCTTACAAAAAACAGGTTTAACTCTAAATAAAATATCCGTTGTTGGCGATAACTTTGAAGATATAACAAATGCTTTTAAATATCACGAAAAAGCAAATGTTATTATCATTAACGGAGGACTTGGACCAACAAGTGACGACATTACTTTAGAATGCTTTGCAAAATATTCAGGGGTAGAGTTAGAGAAAAACGAAGAAGCTTTAAATGATTTAAAAAAAGCACTATCACAAAGAAGAAGAAAACTTGATAACCAAAATATCAAACAGGTATATCTACCCCAAAAGGCGATAGTTATCAAAAATCCTATAGGAACTGCATGCGGAGTAATGTGTGAGTACAATAATAGAATTTATTATTTCACACCTGGGGTACCAAAAGAATTTAAGAGAATGATTACTGACAAAATAATCCCTTCTATCTTAAGTAAATACAATAATCAAAACAACTTTAACATTAAATATTTCTTTACATTTGGTATTGGTGAAGCCGATATCAACACAAAGCTTAATAATTATAATTTCCCTAATTCCATAAAAATTGGATATAGAGTAACAGAAACTAATACAGAATTAAAACTTATAAGTGATACAAAGATATTAGACGATGTAGAAATCGCTTCATCATTCATTAAAGATGCCGTTGGTGATTACATTATATCAGAAGATAGTTTCAATCGTTTTAATCAATTAACTGAGTTATTAAAACTGAACGACAACGTTTTAATAATTGATAATTACAAATCAACATCAATTATTAGTGAATTTAAAAAGTTCACAGAAAACTTCACATACACAACCATCTCTAATATCGATTCTGAGCAAAAAGCTAAACATAGATTTATTATAGAAATAATACCGCAAAAGGAAAAAGTAAAAAATCTATGTATTTCAATAACAGATAATCAACTAAAGAACAGCTTTATAAAAGAGTTCTTTATACATTCAAATCATAGAAATATAAACGAAATAATTGGCTCTTCGGGTGTGACATAAAATTCGTGTATTCCTGTTAAGTCTGTTAATATTAAAGACTTAATTGGAGTTATATGAATATGGCAAAAAAAGATATTAAGCGAAATCCAGCTGCTGAAAAAATTGCAGATTTAATTCTCAATAAT
>JAXJQF010000046.1:0-2437 GCA_036311285.1 Ruminobacter sp.
ATAAGTCTAATGATGACCGTATTGGAGCTATGAATCTGCACCGTATGGGAATAAACTATCTTGAAGATAGTCAAGTACCTAGTGCAGTTACAACTGAGTAAACTCTGTTGTAAAGGGTGTTGTCAGCCACCCTATGATGTAACGCCACTTTAGGTAGTATTACCTATCGGGGTTAAAGGCCGCAGGAGTAACATCCGTGACGACGGCTGGGCAGTTACAAGCCCATTTCATTTAGGTGATGGGTAGTTGACATATGGTAGAATTTTATGTAATGTGAAAAAATATTATATAAGTGTGGAGGACGTATGTTTGTTGTAGATAAAGAAAAGTGTAACGGATGTCAGAATTGTATGGATTGTTGTCCATGTGGTGCAATCAGAGAAGACGATAATAATGAAGGTAAATGTGTGATTGATTGCGATTTATGTGCTGAATGTGGTGCATGCGAAGCAGAATGTCCTTTTGAAGCTATAAAGGAAGTGGACGAGTCAGAAACAGAACAAAAGTAAAGTACAGTATATCTTAAATTGATTTGATAATATTTCTTTATGAAGATTATTCTGTTATTTATATTGCTAATTATATTAAGTGTTTTATCTTTATTTTTAGGTGAAGGTGAAACATTTTTTTATTTATCAAGTTTTTTCCAAAATCAAGAAATTCATCCTCTCCTTGAGCTTAGAGTTAGTAGAATATTATCTGCTATTGTTGTTGGTAGTATGCTCAGCGTTTCAGGTGCAATTTTTCAGTCGGTGTTTCAAAATTCTTTAGTTTCTCCAGATATATTAGGAGCATCATCAGGCGCTTTATTAGGAAGTATTTTAGGAATATTGTTTGATTTTTCATTAGCATCTTCTCAGCTAGGAGCTTTACTATTTTCTGTAATTGTTGTTGTTATTGCTGTTATTTTAACAGAAATTATAAATAAACGATTGCATTTAGGAGTTGTTGTTTTAGTATTAATTGGTCTTTTAATTTCATCGTTGTTGTCTTCTTTTATAAGTATCCTTTATTTGTATTCAGATAATGATACCTTACTTAGAGGTGGTTTAATCATTTCTAATGGAAGTTTAAGTAGTGTTGATTTTGAGTTTATAGTAGAACTTTACACAATTTTCATATTCATTTACTTTATATTTCATTTCTTTAGAAATAAGCTTGACCTTTTATCGCTTCCTATAAGCGTATTAAAAACCCAAGGTATTAATGTAAATTTAGTAATGGGGATATTATTGGTTTTGTCTACAATAATGACGTCTATATGTGTCTCTGTTGTAGGTATTATCGCATGGGTTTCGTTAATAATTCCAAATTTTGTGCGCATAATGATTGGAACTGAGCATAGTAAGGTATTACCGTATTCTGCAATATTAGGGGCATTGTTTTTACTATGTTGTGACACGTTGTCAAGAAGTATTTTATCTGTTGAAATCCCTGTTGGTATTATAACTGGAGTAATAGGTATTCCAATGTTTGTTGTTATTTTATTTAATAATATGAAAGTAAGACGCAAATATGATTAGATTAGAACGAGTAATAACAGCGAACGATATCAATATAGATACTAACTTTGAACAGGGAAGTATTTATACAATTATTGGAAAAAACGGCTCAGGAAAGAGTACAATCTTAAAAACAATTTTAGGATTAAAGGAAGTAAAGTCTGGACAAGTATTATTTAACAATAAGCCTTTAAATGATATAAATCTTAAACTTCGTGGATGCAACTGTTCATACGTTCCTCAGTCTTTTAATTTAAGCTTTGATTTAAAGGTTAAAGACGTTATTAACATGGGGGCAAACTTAGGATGGAATGTATTTACAAATAATTATGAAACAGAAGTAAATGCAATGAAACTTAAGAAGATAGTAAGTGACCTTAAAATTAGCACTTTAATGGATAAATACTACTATAGCTTAAGTGGTGGTGAGCAAACATTAGTTAGTGTTGCAAGAGCGTTAATGCAAGATTCCAAATTTGTGTTATTTGATGAAGCGGATTCATCTCTTGATATTACATATAAGAACTTATATTACGATATCGTAACATCTTTATGTACTAAGTATGGAAAAGGTGTTATTTTGGTTACACACAATTTAAATTTCGTATTAAATAACGAAGTAACAGTAATTGCTCTTGACGGCAAGTCTACACACGTATTGCCCGCAAATAAGATAGATCAAATATTTCTATCAAAGGTGTTTGATACTAATATTGAGATTATAGAATATAATAAGAAAAAACTTATATTGTAGGTTTTACAATATAAGTTTATCTAAAAGAGATTATTACATTGATTGATAATCTATCTGCGAGAGTGAACGCGATTCCGTGTAAACCCTTGTTAAGCCCCTTTTGAAAAATTATCTAATGTACCTAGCTATCCTTGTGCTGGTTTCATCAAGACAGGATAGCTGGTTCAGAACCTTTGCCCAA
>JAXJQF010000047.1:0-3632 GCA_036311285.1 Ruminobacter sp.
CACATCAAAAGAAGCAGCAGCTTTTGATTTACTTTCTCTATTTAATAAAACGTTTCCCGTTAAAAAGAATAAGATACCAAAAACAGGCATCCAAATTAAGCTTCTTTTACCAACACATACACAACCAGGTAATATCATATCTGCGAGAGTTACAATATCCCAATTAGATTGGTGATTTGCAACTAACACACCTGGTAATTCTTTCTTTAATTCTTCAACATTACATCTTATTTCAACTTTAACACCAATAACATGCTGCACGACAGCTAAGCATTGAGTTAAAACATGTACATTATTCTTATGCATTGGTCTAAATAAGCAAATAGTTAAGCCTATTACTAACCATACTATCGCTAATATTCCAATAACTAACAATCTAAACAATAAAATCATTTTTTTTCTCGTATTACTCTATATTCTCTGCAACAACTTTCTTAATAGAAACAATCTTTTGTAACGCTCTTGGTAATTTAACGCCTCTACGACCTCTATCACCACGATAGTTTTCTAATTCCTTGTAGGTAACTGAAACTGTCTTCTTATCTGAAACTAACTCAGCTGTTTCATCATGCTTAATTACACATAGACCAACAACATACTCTTCTCTTTGAATAGCCTTATCTGAAGATATTGAAATCATCTTATTTCCCTTTCCTTTAGATAACTGAGCTAATTCAGAAACTTTAAATAAAAGCATTCTACCGATATTAGAAACAATAATACAATCTGAGTTTTCAATATCGTTAATTAGTATTGGTTTCAACACATTTGCATTCTCAGTAACAGAGATAAGAGCCTTTCCATTTATAGTTTTACTAATCATATCTTTGTATTGACAAATAAACCCATAGCCTGCATCTGTTGAAATTAAATAGTAATCATCCTCGTTACCACTGATAACAGAGGTTATAAATTCCCCATTCCCCATTCCAAGCTTACCAGTTAAAGGTTCGCCCTGACCTCTTGCTGATGGTAATTGATTTGCACTTAAGGTGTACGACTGACCTTTATTAGATAACAATACGATAGGCTGATTAGACTTAGCATATGAATAGTCTAATAAATTATCACCCTGCTTGTAGGACAAATTACATATACCATCATATGCCATATTACCCTTCGCTGCACGTATCCAACCCATCTTTGATAATACAATAGTAATTGGTTCAGATGGAGCTAAATCCTTTTCATCAATAAGTTTAGCTTCAATTCTATTAACAATTGGGCTTCTTCTATCATCACCATATTCTTTAGCAGCTTCCTTTATTTCTTTCTTAAGTAAACTCTTCATCTTTTTAGGATCTGCTAATATTGCATCTAACTTTTCCTTTTCTGCACGAAGTTCATCGTATTCTGCACGCATTGTCATTTCAGACAATCTAGCAAGTTGTCTTAATTTAGTTTCTAATACATACTCGACCTGAGCTTCATTTAAACTAAAGGTCTGCATTAGAACTTCTTTAGGGTTTTCTTCCTCTCTTATTATTCTAATAACTTCATCTATGTTTAAAAGAACAATAAATAAACCGTCTAAAACATTTAGTCTTGCATTAATCTTACTAAGCTTAGTTTCAATACGTTTTGTAACAACATCTTTACGAAACGACAACCATTCCGTTAAGATTGTAGGTAAATTTTTAACCGCAGGATTACCATTCATCCCCAAAATGTTAATATTTACAGGGTACGAACACTCTAAGTCTAATTTAGGTAACGCAAATAAATGCAACATTATTTGTTCAATATTAACTCTATTAGATTTAGGAACAAGAACTATACGACAATCAACACCTGAACCTGATTCATCTCTAATATCGCTAATAGCTTGAAGTTTTTTGGAATTTATTAACTCAGCTAACTTTTCCACAACAACAGAACTAGAAACTTGATAAGGTAAAGATGAAATCACGATTTCACCTTTTTCCACAGTGTAAATTGCTCTCATTCTAATAGAGCCTCTACCTGTTTCATAAATCTTTTTAATTTCTGTTCTTGGTGTAATAATCTCAGCATCTGTTGGATAATCTGGGCCTTGCACATATTCCATTAGGTCTTCAACTGTTGCATTAGGATGATCAATAAGATGAACACATGCTTGAGATAATTCCTTTACATTATGTGGAGGTATATTTGTTGCTAATCCGACAGCAATACCAGAAGTTCCATTTATCAATATATGAGGTAAACGTGCTGGTAAATATTGAGGTTCCTTCATTGTGCCATCAAAATTAGGAATAAAGTTAGTACACCCTTGTTTTATTTCGGCTAATAATACCTCAGAAAATCTAGACAATTTAGCCTCGGTATATCTCATTGCAGCGTATGATTTTGGATTTTCTGCACTACCCCAGTTTCCAGAACCTTGAATTAACTTATATCTATATGAAAACTCTTGAGCCATTAATACCATAGCTTCATAACAAGAACTGTCACCATGTGGATGATATTTACCTAAAACATCACCGACAGTTCTAGCAGACTTCATTGGCTTAGCTCCATTATGTAAACCTAATTCACTCATTGCAAACACAATACGTCTTTGCACTGGTTTTAATCCATCTGAAATATGCGGTAACGCTCTATCCCTTATTACAGCCATTGAATAATTCAAATACGCTGATTCCGTAAAAGAATCTAATCGCATCTGTTCAATGCCTTCTAAACTCATTTTTTTATCATCCATCGCACACGCCTCCAATATTTTGTTATATTATATAATATTTTGTATAATTCATTTTACAAAAAGAATTAAGGTCTAACTAATATCATATTTTTAATTATTTAAGTTTCGAAACATGCATTCATTTAAAATTAAATACATTCTAACTTTTGTTGCTTACTTATTTACATTTAGTTATCAATGTGCATTTTCGCAAACAGCTGACTACACTTTAGGAACAAATCTTCCATACAATTTATTTTTTAATTCCATAACCGAATCTCCTGAGTATGATGAAGATTTTGATTACCTAAAATTAAAAACAATTCACATCCTAAATTTACATAAAGACAACACTATAAAAGAAAAACAAGACAAAATAAAAGTTATACACAGACCTTTTATTTATAAAATTGTTAATAAGGTTGTAGTATATAAATCAAGATACCAGATGATATTATACAAAAATGATGAAATTATAAAAACCTATAATATCGCATTAGGAAAAAATCCAAAAGGACATAAGGAATATGAAGGAGATAAAAGAACTCCTGAAGGAACCTATACTCTTGATTACATAAAGTTAAACTCAAATTATTACAAGGCATTTCATATATCATATCCTAACATAAATGATATCCAGCATGCTCAATCAATCGGCAAAAAGCCTGGAGGCATGATCATGATTCATGGCCAGCCTAATGATATAAAAAATAGAAAAGATTACATTCCCGGCTTACAAGCTTCTAATTGGACTGATGGATGTATAGCATTGCTAAATGAAGATATGGATGAATTTATAAACTACGTAAGTCCAGGAACAATCATTACTATTAAACCATAGCTTTAAATTGACTCTTCACGGAATTGTTGGAAATGTAAAGATTGAAAAAGGGACAAAAGTACTCTAATATTTTAAGCGACTAAAAAAAATAGAGAGAATACTTTATGTCCCTTCATGCGTATAATACAC
>JAXJQF010000048.1:0-2810 GCA_036311285.1 Ruminobacter sp.
ATACAATGCTGCTGAGGGTCCTACTAAGATGGGTCCATTCTCACAGTATCAGTATCCACATGCATTTGACAGATATGTTGAATGTGCTAACTTCCTTGGAATCAAAGGTAAGAATGACCAGGAGAAATTCGATAACTTCATCGTAGCTATCGAAGAATTAAAAGCTAAAGTTGGTATCAAGAAGACAATCGCTGATTATGGCGTTGATGAAAAAGACTTCTTAGCAACACTTGATGATATGGTTGAAGCAGCATTTGATGACCAGTGTACAGGTGCTAACCCAAGATACCCACTTATGAGCGAAATGAAAGAAATGTACTTAAGAGCTTACTACGGTAAATAATCTACCTAAGCTTATGAAATTATTAGTTAGTAATATTTGAACTTAGTATTACTAATATAGGTAATCACAAGTACTACCTAATTAATGTTTGTTTTCCCTTTAAATAAATCACAAATCGAAAAGACCGGTCGTAATGACCGATCTTTTCACTTACTACTATTTTTTACGGCTCTTTGTCAAGAGCGGGGGTAAAATCCCATATTGGAAACCTGGTGCATAAGCATCAGGTTTCTTTAATATAACTAAGTCGTTGATAGCAAAATTCTATTTCTAAAATTCTCAAAGTTACGGAAACCATAACCATTTCGTTTAATAACTTTAATCTTATTATTAATTCCTTCTGTAAAACCATTTGAATAAGGGCAGTCAAAAGCATTTAATATATATTTGCTCCAATTTCCGAGCATTGTTAATGTAGCTGAAAATTCTTTTAACCCGCTTACCTGTGCAGCAATAATAAATTTGTGAAGCTTAGGTTTGGCAGTATTGGAACTTTCAGAATCCATAAAATCATAAAATAATTCTTTTAAATAGTATGCCTGAGCAAGATCATATGATTGTTGCAGCATAACTTCAAGAGCAAGCCGGTTTTCATCTGAAAGAGAACTATAGTGTGATAAAAGAATACGCCGACTGCGTTTGAAGTATTTTCGCTTTGACGGGTGCATATCTTTTTGAACACGTTTTCTTACATTTTCAAGAGCCCAGGTAATATAGCGGACGACATGGAATTTATCAATAACAATTGTTGCGTTAGGAAAATATGATAAACCAATGTCACGGTAAACCTTATTCATATCCATAATAAAGTATTTAACCTGTTTTTTGTTAGGAAAAGAGCTGAGATAAGCTGAAATCTGAGCCTGGGTTCTGGATGGAAGTATGTCCAAAACCTTGTGGTGTGTAGGGTCAGTAAGTATAGCCTGAAATTTTTCACCGCCTGCATTTCCTTTGAATTCATCAATAGATAAAACAGAAGGAAGAATAGATGGCTTTGGAAAAGATATATTCTTGATTCTGCGAAAAACAGAGGAAGCAGAAATACCAAGCTGTCTGGCAACAGAAGAAACATTTTGAACTTCACTTAACTGGTAGACTGCAAGAAAGGCAAGTCTTGTAGTAATACGACAGTGTTTAGGTAAAAGAGAAAACGGTTCATTAAAATGGTGCCGACAATTATTGCAATGGTAACGTCTTTTCCTATAATGTAAAAGTAAAGGTTTGCCTTGAATAGGAGCATCTTTAATAATAGAAGGACGGTAATCGTGGACTTTGTTAGTGACAGAGCCACAGAAAGGACAAGAAACGTCCCTACGTTCAAGATGAAAGTATAAATGAATATCAGAATTAAAAAATTCGATATTATCTACAATTAGGTCTTTAATTTCTAGAAGATTTGATATAAAATTAGTATTAGGCATAAGCATTCTCCTTTGTTGATTATTTTGTGGTGATTTAATTATAACTTATGGGATTGTTTATGCCTATCTTTTTTTATAAAAATGAAAGGTTCTAAACTCTACCCCCAAGTAAAGTTTAGAACCTTTTTTCTTAGTGCGACAGCCCCTTTCTTAATCTTGATGTATATTCTTGTCGATTTAGAGTGATATTACATTGAAAATGCCATGGAGTTATGAGAAAATCGAAAGAAGTCATTGATTTCTTGGAAAGGAGGGCTAAGCCATATGAGTATTGTTGATTTTATCGCAGTGGTAAGCTTCGGCTTAACCTGCTCTGGATTAGGGTTTCCTTTGGTAAGGATAATAATAAGACACAAAAATAGCCGCCCCGACCTAGCAAGTTGAGCGACTATTTTTAGTTAATTGATTTAATGGGTCAGCCGTCTATCGGTGACATCCTTTTGTATAATTAATATAACACGTATTGGTTTAAAATTTAACTCAAAAATCACTTTTGCTAATAGGTGAGTTAATCTAATAGTGTATAGTGTGCATATATGCATGTTAAAGTATCTGATATAAAAAACTAATAGTTGTATGAGTATAAAAGTTATGTTAAAATGTATTAAAAATGTTTAAACAAATACATAGGAGGAGTAAAATAAAATGGCATTTTGTAATAATTGTGGAAGACCTTTAAAAGAAGGTGAAGTTTGTACATGTCAAAGTGGACAGGGACAGACATTTGCAACAGGAGACAATCAGGGACAGGTAAATAACGGACAGACAATTAATTATCAGGGACAGCAGGCTAACCAGAATATGAATTATCAGGGACAGCAGCCTAACCAGAATATGAACAATGGTGGAGCACAGGGACAGAATATGAATTATAACGGACCTAAGATGAATCCACAGAGTCAGGCAATTATTAATGATATTAAGACACTCGTACTTGGTGTTGTAAAAGCACCAGTAGAGACTGTGAATGCATTTATGCAGGCAAAGACATTTGTATTATCAGCTATACTAATTGTATTAGCAGGTCTTATAGATGGTATCTTAGG
>JAXJQF010000049.1:0-2242 GCA_036311285.1 Ruminobacter sp.
CTCTTTAAGAATTATTTGTAATTATTTAATGTTTCAATTATTTAGTTTTATATCTATATTTTAACTTCCAAGAGCATATATATCAATGATTATTTTCTGAATTTACTGAAAATTTCCTCTTTATTTCTTCACATAACTTTATATTGCTAATATTTTCATAAAAATTAAATCGAGTAGGAGGTAGATAATTATTTTATCTACCGACCTCTCACACCACCGTGCGTACCGGTCTGGTACACGGCGGTTCTTTAAGTTTAATGAATTTTAATATATTGACGCGTTAGGCTTTTCAAGCCTAAGTCGTTAAAGAATTGATTTGTTAATGTAGTATTTAATATTGCACTATTTGCTACTCGCCAGTATCCTTTTCGGGTATTGGCGAATTTTATTGCTTGATAGTGATTAAGTCCTAGTTTCTTAAGGTTTTTATATCTTGTTTTAACCTTCTTCCACTGTTTCCATATACATGTTCTTAATCTTTGTTTAATCCATCTATCTAATTGAACAACAATGCCTTTGCACTTTGCTATTCCATAATAATTAATCCAACCTATATTAATTTGATTTAGCTTAATTATTCTTTGTTCCAAAGTCATCGGTTTTGACCTTGATAATATTTCTCGTAGTTTATCTTTATGCTTTTTCAATGATTGTTTAGATATGCTTGAATATGCCTTACCAAACATAAGTCCTAGTGTGAATCCTAGGAATTTTCTTTTCCAAGGTCTTTCGACTGCACTTTTATTAATATTTACTTTGAGTCTTAGTTTTCCTTCAATAAAGCTAGTTATGTTTTCCATAACCCTCTCTCCGGCTCTTTTACTCTTTACGTAAATATTACAGTCGTCCGCGTAGCGACAAAATTTATGTCCTCTTTTCTCTAATTCCTTATCTAATTCATCTAGCATAATGTTAGATAATAATGGACTTAGTGGACCACCTTGTGGCATTCCTTCTTCGTTTAATACAGCTATTCCATTAATCATTATTCCTGATTGTAAATATTTTCTTATTAGTTTCAAAACTCTTTTATCTTTAATGTCTTTCGATAGCTTATACATTAAAATATCATGGTTTACTTTATCAAAGAATTTCTCTAAGTCTATGTCTACAACCCATCTATAACCTTCATTAATATAACTTTCAGCTTTCTTTATTGCATCTTTTGCACCTCTGCGAGGGCGGAATCCAAAGCTATTCTCTGAGAAATTTTCATCATAAACTAGGTTTAGTTCTTGTGCAATTGCTTGTTGAATAAATCTATCTAAAACCGTAGGTATTCCTAGTAATCTAGTACCTCCATCTGGTTTTGGGATTTCAACTCTTCTAACTGGCATCGGCTTGTACTCATTATTAAATATATCTTCTCTAATTTTAAGCCAGTTTGTTTGTAGAAATTGTTTAAGTTCATAAACTGTCATTCCATCAACTCCGTGGCTACCCTTATTGGAAATTACTCTCTTCATCGCTAGAAGCAGGTTTTCCCTAGATAATATTCTTTCTAATGAACCATATTCAAATTCACGGTTTTCTCCTTTTAAAGTTGCCGAGAATCCTCTATGCGCTCTTTGCTTATATTCGAGTTCCACTCTATCTTGGGCACTAGAGCCTAAATATTTAGTTTTCTGCAATCTTTGATTATTCTGCGAAACTTTCAAAATTCAAAACCTCCTTAAAGTTCAGTCCTTCATCCGCTATCGCGATTAGCGGAGTTACTATGACTTCTGCTGACTTCTGATAGTTCAGCTACATATCACTATGTAGGTTATTGCTTTAGAAATTCATCTTTATTAGCAATATATCTATCAGACCTCCCCAGGTAAGAACAACAACCTTCATCTCATACATCTGCTACATTTACTCCTAAAGTTTCGGGTAGTGTTGGACTTTGTTTTGTATTGCAAACTCGTCCGACCTTAGCAAGCCTTATATGTAGTTCGTGTCCCTCAGACCAAGACTTTGCCTCCGACTTCCTTCAGATTCCACCTCACGATGGACACCCTTGTCATTAGCTAGTGGTTCCCACTACCAAGCCCACAACGGACTTTCACCGTCAAGTTGTTGCCCATGCTGGGCACACAATTAAAAACGCATAGAATATTTTTTTATTTCGATGCGTTCTAATATATTTAAATAGTGGCACTTGACCTATTTTTAGATGTTTCACCATCAGTATCAAAAGCTTCTATACTTATTCTTATAGGCCCCTTAACTGTAAATGGTAATTGCTTTACATTAATAC
>JAXJQF010000050.1:0-10612 GCA_036311285.1 Ruminobacter sp.
TCATAATTATTGAGAATTAAATCTGCAATTTTTTCAGAAGCTGGATTTCGCTTAATATCTTTTTTTGCCATATTCATATAACTCCAATTAAGTCTTTAATATTAACAGACTTAACAGGAATACACGAATTTTATGTCACACCCAATGATCAAGTATTTATAGAAAAATGATGTTGAATATCAACATCATTTTCTCTTTAATCTCTTATATTTTTCTATTAGTTAATAGTATAACTAAAACTAAATATTTGTAATATAAATATTAGTAGTAATAGTCATCTCTTCTACCACGTTTTGGTTTAGGAAGATAAACTAAAATTACACCAATTATAATACCAATGAACGCAATAACAGCACCATGTTTCCACCATCTTAACTGCATATCTTGATCTTTTGTTTCAAGCTTTCCTTCTAATTCAGTGTTTAAAGCTGTTAATTCGTTTAATTTTGTTTCTTGTTCTGATTGAATCTTCTGAAGTTTTGAATATTCTTCTTTTAGATTAGCTAGTTCTTTAGATGTTTGCTTTAATTCTCTAGCGGTTTCGCTATCGATATTGTTTAGCTTGTACTTTAATTTGCTATTTTCTTCTTCAAGAGTAGATACTCTGTTTCTGAAACTTGGATATTCTTGTACATTTTTAGCACTAACCCATACAGCATCCCCTTTAGGGCCGATTACTTCATAGTAACCGTTAGCTGTTCTTAGAACTTTTAATTTTTCACCAACTTTGATTGTTCCTACGACTCTGTATTGTTTACCAGGTCCTCTAGTTACCCATACTGTGCTGTCATCAGAAACGTATACATATCCCTTTGTAGGTGGTAATGTGTTTGCTACGTTGTTTACTTCATTTTCTTGTTCTTCAACAACTGTTTCTTTATTATTTGAAGCTGTAGTTTTTTGAGTAGGTTGGTTTTCTACTGCTTGAAGATTTAATTGCACAGGTTCAGAGTCTGAGTTTTCTTCAGATATTACTATTGCTTGTGCATTAAAGCATAGAGCAGAAAAACAGAAAGCTCCTAAAAAGATGCTCTTAAGATAATTCATGTTTATTCCTTTCTTAATTAGTCCTTTAAAATTTTGTAGTATTTTACTTAAAAAGAAAAATTGTTACAAGTATAAGAAAAGACCTCAGCAAAAAAAGCTAAGGTCTTTTAATTATTTTGTGATATTAAAGTAACTATATAAATAAATGTAGTATATATTTGAATGTAATGAAGAATATGATAGCAAGCACAGCTCCTACAGGTAAGGTGATTACCCATGAAATAACAATGTTTCTAACCATTGTTAAGTTAATGGCTGCGATACCTCTAGCTAAACCAACACCCATGATTGCACCAACTAATGTTTGAGTTGTAGAGATTGGTAAACCTGTTCCTGATGCTAAAACTACTGTACTAGCTGTTGCTAATTGAGCAGCAAAACCACGGCTAGGGGTTAAGCTTGTAATTCCAGAACCTAAGGTACTCATTACTTTATAACCAAAAGTTGCTAAGCCTATAACCATTGCGATACCACCTAATGGTAATATCCATGGAGCAATCCCCATTTCTTTACTAATATTACCACCTGATTGAATTACATTAGTAATACAAGCTAAAGGTCCAATTGCGTTTGCTACATCGTTAGAACCATGGGCAAAAGCCATTGCACATGCTGTTATAAGCATAAGAATTGAAAAAACTTTTTCTACATTACCGTAGTGCTTTTTAGCTTCGCTAGTTTTTTCAAACTTCTTATATTTAAGAATAACCCACGAAATAACAGCGCAGATTGCGGCGATTATGATACTTAACATCCAACCTTCGCTTGTTGTTAAAATGATGTCTACATGCTTTAAACCTTTTTGTATTGTAACAACTGTTATTACTAAAATTGTTAAGAATACATAAAACGGAGCAATTCTTTTAGCATGTCTTAATGGGTGAAATCTACAGAATATATATCTTTGGATATGCATAAATAAAAGGAATGCAATAATACCTGCGAGAAGCGGAGTAATGATCCAAGAGCCAACAATTCCAGAGAACATGCCCCAATTGATTGCTTCCATTCCACATGTTACAGCTCCAAATCCTACAATCGCACCAACGATAGTATGAGTTGTTGATACAGGCCATGAGAAGTATGAAGCAACGATTAACCAAACACCTGCAGCTAAAAGAGATGATATCATACCAATAACTAGATCTGCAGGAGGAATAGGGAAGTCTTTTGAAATTATTCCGTCTTGAATTGTTGAAACAACTTCACCGCCGGCAAAATAAGCACCACAAAATTCAAAGATCATAGCTATGATGATTGCTTGTTTGATTGTGATTGTTTTAGTGCCTACAGATGTTCCCATGGCATTGGCTACATCATTTGCACCGATCCCCCAAGCCATAAAAAATGCAAATATAGCAGCAATTATTATAAAAATGTTTCCGTTGGCTAATATAAAACTTAATAATTCATTCATATTTATTTAGCCTCTCTTATGTTTTTGAAATCATTAATTCTAGTCGCGAACCAACTCTTTGAGCTTGATCTGCTAGATCACCAATTTTATCAAGTACTTTATAAAGGAACATTGCATCAATAGGATTTAGTTCACTTTCTCTGAGATATAAATTGTGTCTTAATGAAATTTGGATATGATCTGTATCATCTTCAATTGAATCAAGGTCTCTTACCATGCCTTCGACAATGTTAATTTCCTTGCCTCTGAAACCTGTTTCTAATAGGTCTTCTAATTCTTCGATTACTTTAGTAGCTAATTCTGTAGCATCTAAGCATCTGTTTACGTATTTTATGAATTCTTCTTTTACATCTTTTGGAATTTTAAGTTGTCTTCCTAGCATAATTCCTGCGATGTCTTTAGCTTTGTTTGCGATTTTATCTTGTTGAGTAAGCAGTTCTAATAGATCTGTTCTATCTACTGGCATAAATAGAGAATTTGGAAGATTTATGCGAATTTCTCTTTTTAGTTTATCAGCCTCTTTTTCTAAGCTGCTGATTTGATGTTGTACTTCTTTAGCTTTTTCCCATGTGTCACTAAAAACACATTCGAAGAAAGAAGGTAACAAACTACAGCATTCGTGAACTTTCTTGATATGTTCGTTTAAAGGCTGAAGAGGTGATTTAGCAAAAAGGTTAAAAAAATTTACTTGCATTTGTAATTTCCTATTTGTTAAATGTTATCTGTGTCACAAATGTTATTAGATTTAACGGATGACGTCAACAAAAAAAAAATGAAAAATTAAAATTATTTATACTTAGTATATATTGATAAATGCTATATAACAAAAATAATTATTTGAAATTTAGCGTGAATTTAGGAACAAGAAATGAGTAGCGAAATAGAAGTAAAAATGATGGTAGAGCGCGGAACTTATACCGTGCTTAAAAATTTGATTGATAGTATAGGTTTGCATGTTGTTAAGGAAGAAAGTTTGAGACTTTCTAACTTCTATTATGATACTCCAAAATTAGAACTACAACAGAATGGTATCGCTTTACGTGTAAGAAAGACAAACAAAGATTATGAGATGACTATTAAGACAAAGACACAAGGAGTAAGTGATAATGGAGGGGTTCACATTCATCCTGAATACAATGTAAAACTTTATGAAAAACCATCAGTACCTAACTTGCTATTGTTCCCAAAAGAAATCTTTGCAAATATTAATTTACCACTTGTACAAAGTGAACTAAATGAGAATATGTCTCAGGAATGTATTAGACATGTATTGCTTCTATCAAATAAAAAGCAAGGAGATGGAGAGTGTTTTGTTGTTGAAGTTTGTTTTGATGAAATTTTATACAAGAGTAAAAACAACAATAGTATTTCTAGTAAGGAAGTTGAATTTGAATTAAAGGTAGGAACCTTATGTGCCTTAGAATTGTTTGTAAATAAGTTTCTAGATATTTGCTCTCAAAATGGAAAAGATATTAGAGTAAGGTTAGGAACATTAAGTAAGATGTACCGAGCAGCTATTTATGCTGGGATTGCAGATGTCCCAAATGGTATAGCTTGTCCAGATGTAGATCCTAATAATTTATTAGAGAGTATAAAAAAACTGTGGCGTTGCTTTGATTCTAACGAGAATGAGTATTTGTTTTTAGAGAATTTCAGTGCACTTGATAATTTAAAATATTGTATCAAAACTTTTGCTAATCTTTTAAATTCAATGGATTTAGATAATGTAGAAGAAGACTATAGACATCCTTTAGTGTTATTAAAGAGTATTTTAGTTGGTGTTTATCTTGAAACATGGAATAGTGTTGATAATATTGATTTAACAAAGAGGTTATTGGCTTTCCCTCCATTTGTAAAATCTCGTTTAGCTATGAATTTTGCAGCAATAAAACAATAAAGTATACATCATTCTTTAAACTTAATCAGTTGTATAAGCTTTTAGGTTTAGTCTATGTATTTATAGTTTTATCTGAATCTAAATGGATTGGTTAAAACTTTCAAAGGATATAACTATGAAAATAACTCCGTTAATGCAAGAACAATCAAGTAAGAGCATATCTAGATTATTAGAGTGTTCTAATGACGAACAAAAACAACTTTTTGAAAATCATAGAAGTAAAATAGAAGAGATATTTGCATTATCAGATTTTATAGCAACAAGCTGTATCCGCACACCAGACATTCTTCAAAAAGTTTTAACAACAGGTTTATTAGATAATAAGAATCGAGCGTCAACTTTTGCTCAAGAGTTAGATGAAATTCTCTCAAAAACTAATGATGAAAATTCACTAAAACGCCAGATTAGACGTTTTAGATGTGAAAAAATGATGTGTATAGCATGGAATGATATGCTAGGCAATTTTTCATTAGATGAATGTTTTGCTGAGTTATCATATCTTGCGGAAATAATCATTGTTAAGGTGTTAGAACATCTTTATAAACAAATGTGTAAAGTTAATGGTACCCCAATCGGCGAGTTCAGTGGAAAAGAACAAAAGATGCTTGTTATAGGTATGGGGAAGCTTGGTGGAAGAGAGTTAAACTTTTCATCAGACATTGATTTAATTTTTTGTTACCCAGAGAGAGGTGAGACTGTTGGTGGTCGCCGCTCTATTGATAACCAATTATTTTTTACTCGTCTAGGCCAACAGTTTATTCAAGTGCTTGATCAGAAAACTCAAGATGGTCAAGTTTATAGAGTAGACATGAGACTTCGTCCATTTGGAGACAGTGGACCGTTAGTAAGTTCTTTTGCTGCACTTGAAACCTATTACTTACAGCATGGCCGTTCGTGGGAACGATATGCAATGGTAAAAGGTAGGGTATTAGGTGATGAAAGTGAGGAGACTAAAGAACTAATGTCAATGCTTCGTCCTTTTGTCTTTAGAAGATACTTGGACTTTAGTGCAATTGAATCATTAAGAAAAATGAAGAGCTTAATTGAAGCTGAAGTAAGAAGAAGGCAATTAAGTGATAATTTTAAGCTTGGAAAAGGTGGAATAAGAGAAATAGAGTTTATAGCTCAAGTATTTCAACTTATGCGTGGTGGTAGAGATAAGACTCTACAGGAACGTCATTTATTAACAGTTATAGAAAAATTAAAAAACTGTGGATGTATTGAAGAGCATGTTGCAGACATGCTAGTTAGGTGTTATACGTTTTTAAGGAGAACTGAAAACCTTTTACAAGAAATTAATGATGAACAAACTCAAACCTTACCTTCAAAGCAAATAGACCAAGAACGTTTAGCTTCATTACTTGGTTTTGAAGATTATTGTGAGTTTTTAAGTAATATTGATTCTGTAATGAAGGATGTAAACGCTGAGTTCTCTTTACTAATAAGTGATCCTGAAAATCAGGTTGAAGAAGAAAATTCGGTTTTTGCTGATCTATGGTTATTACCTTTAAAAAATGATGAAATTTCTAAAATAATTGAATCAAGCTTTAAGGATAACTCCAACAAAGAAGAATTTATTGATAGCTTTCAGTTTTTTAAAAAGGAATGTACTAATAAACCTATAAGCTCAAGAGGTAGAGAGATTTTAAATAAGTTAGTTCCTTTAATTCTATCTAAAATCTCTGAAATGCCTAATCGAGTATATGAGACTTTTAATAGAATATCGGGATTGTTTTTAAAAATAGTACTTAGAACAACATATTTACAATTAATTGTTGAAAACATTGGAGTATGTGAGCATCTAATTAAGCTTTGTTCAGGGTCGAAGCTTATAGCTCAGCAACTTACTGAGCATCCTGTACTTTTAGACGAGCTTTTAATGCCAAACGCACTTTATAAACCTACTCGTTTAGATGATTATCCTCAAGAACTTAGAGAGTTTATGCTTCGTGTTGATGCAAACGACCTTGAAAGACAAATGGAAACTTTGCGTCAATTTAAACAAATTCAACTTTTGAGAATTTGTGCCTCTGATTTGGTTGGAGCGTTACCTTTAATGAAAGTAAGCGATAACCTTACATTCTTAGCTCAAACTATACTAGAAAGTGTTGTAAACTTAACTTGGGCTCAGTTGGTAGAGAAATATGGTGAACCTTCTAATTCAATAAAGAACGGAGATAAAGGTCTTTGTGTTATAGGTTATGGTAAGTTTGGGGGAATAGAACTTGGCTATAATTCAGACCTTGATCTTGTATTCTTATGTGATGATGACCTTGATGGTGAAACTAGTGGTGATAATAGCGTTTCAGACCGTATGTTCTACGGACGTTTTGCGCAAAGACTAATGCATTTATTTAGTACAAGATTATCGTCAGGTATCTTGTATGATGTCGATGCTAGACTTCGTCCAGAAGGTGTTAGTGGTCCGTTAATTTGTACAATTTCAGCCTATGAAAACTATTTAAAAACAAAATCATGGACTTGGGAACAACAGGCTCTTGTTAGAGCTAGAGCTGTTTTAGGTCCAGAACGTTTGAC
Organism: Ruminobacter sp.; assembly: GCA_036311285.1. Taxonomy (GTDB): domain Bacteria; phylum Pseudomonadota; class Gammaproteobacteria; order Enterobacterales; family Succinivibrionaceae; genus JAXJQF01. The sequence continues at coordinate 6,900 of JAXJQF010000050.1, forward strand.
CTCTAGATTCAATAAAATTAGAGAATGCGTATTGCGTACTCAAAGAGATGATGAAAAGCTTAGAGAAGAAGTTCTTTCTATGCGCAAGAAGATGCGTGTAAGCAAAGGACCAGCCACAGCCTTTGATATAAAACAAGGGGTAGGTGGAATGGTAGATATCGAGTTTATTACTCAATACCTAGTTTTAAAATACTCAAGTAAATTTCCTGATTTTGTATTATGGTCTGATAACGTACGTATTTTAGATGAATGTGCAAGACTTGGTATATTAGAACAAGGGTCTGTTGATGACTTAAAGGAATCATATATTGCAATTAGAAATGTAGGTCATCGTATGAACCTTCAAGGCATAACTAGAATAGTATTTGATGACGAACTTGATGTATATCGAGATAAGGTTACTAGATTGTGGAAACAAGTGTTTAACATCACTGAAGTGTAAACCTTGTTATATAGAGAGAGCGTAGTCTTTATTATTTAACGAACATAAAATAAAATTTGGGAAGTTTTTTCTTCCCAAGTTGTTATATTTGCAGGTTTTACATTATATCTACTTTAATGAACACTACCTACTTTATATCTGTCTGTACCATCTTCAGTTGTCTTAAAGCGCTTATGTAACCACATATACTGTCCGGTTGCATGGTTAATCATGTTCTCAACAACCTTGTTAATGTAAGCTGCATCGTTATAGTCATCACCACTAGGGAAGTTTTCAACAAGTGGTAATATTCGTAGTTGATAACCTTTGTTTTTCGGTAAACGTATAGCAAATGATGGTTGTATAACTGTATTTTTAATTTTCGCTAAGCTTGCAGTACCAGTTACTGTTGCAGCGTTAGGAACCTTGAAGAATGGAACGTATACATGTGGAAGCAAGTGACCATAATCTTGGTCAGGAGCATACCAAATAGGCAAGCCTTGACGTAAAGCCTTAACGATAGGTAAGGTGTTTTTTCTGTCAACTAAGTATAGGTTTGATCTTGTACGACCTTTTACTTGTAAATATTCAAGAACTTTGTTGTCATTTGGTCGGTATACGCCAACACCAGGTTTTATGTAGCTACCATAAATTCTTGCCATTAATTCTAAAGTATAAAAGTGACATGTTAATACGATTATACCTTGTCCTTTTTCTGCTTGTTCTTTTGCAATCTTTAATTCGTTTTCATCAATATGAACAATCTTTGCTAGTCTACGATCTGACCAATACCATGCAATAGCAGTTTCAAATATGCCACGACCTAAATTTTGAAAACATTGCTTAACTAGCTCTTTTATTTCTTGGTCGGACTTTTCTGGATAACATAGCTTTAAATTTATTCTGGTGATTCTTCTTCTTTTTTTAGCAACGTTGAGAGCTACCTTACCAATGATGTCACCAAGAAACATTAAAACAGAATATGGAAGTAGTACAATTAACTGTATAAAAAGGAAACTAATCCATTGTAACCAATATCTAGGGTGAAACATGTCTATAGATAGCTCAGCTTTTTTCATTGCTTTGCTAACGTAAGGTTTTTCATTCTTTAATCTATAAACTTTTGTATCAGGAGTTTGGTTATCGTTGTTCATAATTTATCAGCACATTTGTTAATTTATAGAATTATAACATAAATTAAGGAATGCAATTTATATTTGTATTTACTAATTAAATATAAAATGATTTCGTTATCTATTTAGAAGTAATCGTAATTATTCGTAACAATTTTTATTATATGATGTGTTATCATATAATGACGAAAATTTTTTATCAAATATTTGTATGTAGGGGGAGATATGTCTGAAACTGATAGAGAATCAAACTCAGAAAATGTAGCTGATAAGGAAACTATTATCAAAGTTTTAGGTATTTTAGAGAATGTATTTAATCCTTCAAAATTTAATAGTGCTAAAAGAGAAATTGAAACAGCAGTTAAAGAATTTGAAAGAGGTACAGGTTTTAAAGCGCCTACATATGAAGAGAACAGACAAATTTATCGTGACAGCTTAGCTGATGATTTAAAGAAACTTCGTGAACCTGCTATAGATGAATTAAGAAGTCAATTACTTGAAAACTGTGAAATCAATCCAAATTGGTCATTTGATAAAGTAGATAATAGTGAGGCTAACGAAGGATATATTAGTGCTTACGAGTTTGGTAGGCAATGGGTTGTTAATTATGACATTTATGAAAAGAAATATAAACAAGAGAAAGAAAGTAACGATCCATATGTAGCTCCTGGAAGTCTGTTATATATATATGGAGAATTTGGGGTTGGAAAATCTATGCTTGCAGGGGCGATAACAAGATTATTTGTTGAAACTTATGTAAGAGAAGCTTGTTTTAAACAATGGTCGACCTTATATGCATATTTATATAATCTTGCTTATAATAAAGATGACTCATATTTTAAGTATCTTGACTATATTAATAATGTCGATTTGTTAGTAATTGATGAATTAGCAGTAGGAAAGGTAGGTTTAACCGAAAATCAAAGAAAGCTCTTTGGTAATATTATTCGTTCTCGTTCAAATCTAGGAAAGAGTACAATTCTTGTTTCTAATGTTCCGCCAAGCGATTTACAAGAACTGATAGGAGATTTTGCTTTTGAATCTATTAAGACCTATAGTTCTTTATTCCCTTTACAGCTGGAAGGACCTAATAGAAGGAATAAGAATTCAAATTATTTAAATTCACATGGTTTTGGTAATTAACAAACATAAAAAGGTTCATCGTGGCTAGAGAAATAGGACAAAGAACTATTTTGTCGTTTGATTTTGGTACTGCTAGTATTGGGGTTGCTGTTGGCAATGAGTTTTCTAGAACAATTCAGCCGTTACCTGCGATAAAAGCAGTTGATGGAATTCCGAATGTAGACCAATTAAAAAAAGTATTTGAAGAATGGCAACCAGATTTGGTTGTTGTTGGATTACCTTTAAATATGGATGGAACTTATCAAGATGTAACTTATCGAGCTAAAAAGTTTGGTAATCGTATTGGTCATAATTTTAAAGTAACTGTTCATTTTAAGGATGAACGACTAACGACGAAATCTGCAAGAGAAAAGTTATTTAGAGATGGTGGCTTTAAGTCTTTAGATAAAGGAACTGTTGATTCGTATTCTGCTGCTGAAATATTGGACGGATATTGGATGGAAAACCAAATCTAGTTCACATGTTTTGGTGTCTTTAAAGCGTTGTTATTCAAAGAAAAAAATGTGAATCAAGTTAAATTTTTAACCGTGTTTTGAAAGAAAAACGCTTAATAATGTGAAAAGGTTTTCAAAATTTATTATATGCTATTGCATTAAAAGTAAATAAGTATCATTATACAGTCATGGGTTTCCCAATATCACACGAGGATGAGAGATTATGGCTACTAATAACGTGACTGAAGCGAAAGCTGTTGAAACTACAGATGAAATCTTATTAGAAGATGGTAAATCAGATAAGAAGGATAAGAAGAGTCGTTGGCGTGATATTGAGCGTTTAAAGCAAAAGTTAGCCTTGATTAAAGCTTTAAAGGATATCGACCCAGATTACGATGTACGCAACGCAGACGAATTTATGGAATTCTAAATTAAGTTAAAACTAAAAAGACAAGAACCAATTGTAGAGTGACCCCCGAAAGTTGAACAAAACTTTCGGGGGTTTTATTTATGAAGCATACATATGAAGATAAATTAGAAATGTATAGACTTTGGAAAGAAAAGCATTACAGTACTAAAAGA
>JAXJQF010000051.1:0-7294 GCA_036311285.1 Ruminobacter sp.
ATACAGAATTGGGCAAAGGCTCTGAACCAGCTATCCTGTCTTGATGAAACCAGCACAAGGATAGCTAGGTACATTAGATAATTTTTCAAAAGGGGCTTAACAAGGGTTTACACGGAATCGCGTTCACTCTCGATGATTTTGATTTAAATTATTCTGCTAAGTTTAATGTAAATACAGAATTTTCGCCTCCGAATGGGTTTGCGATATATTTTTCTGCATCCCAGTCGTTATCGAATTTTTCTGAACCATCTTGCATGATGTATTGGAATCTATATTGGTAAACTTCCTTAGCTTCCTTTTTCATGATTTTGATAGTAGTAGAGAATGTGCCAGCTTTTTTCTTTGCACCTTCGTCTAATTTGATTGGCTCCCAACCATTATGGTCACACAATAAATATATTTCTTTAGCCCCTTGAGCAGCTTCTTGTGAAATATTAAATGTTACATTAACAGCTGTTTTTAAAACTTTTTTAATTGTACTCATCTATTCTCCCTCGCATACTTTAGACATACTTTAGAGTTTAAATTTTTATATTTTTATAATTTTATCTATGTTAGTGTTCTTCATTGATCAAAATATCAACAAAAACATTTTATCTAAAAATAGTTTAATAATAAACATAATATGAAATTTTTTGTCTTAAAATACGCGTTGAATAACACAATTTAACTTATTTTTATTTTTGAAATAAGAGAGAAAATAATAAATAATAAATTGAAATTAATATTATATCTTTATTAGTTTAAAAAGTATTTTTGTATTAACATGGATGTGAAATTTTTTCTTAAATAGAAACCATATTGTTTTTTGTCATCGACTTTACCAATTGGTCTTAGCTGCATGTATTCACCAATTGAGGCTGGGATGTTTTCTTTATCGTTATGGATAATGTATTCTAGGATTTCTTCAAAATCGGTTTTTAGTAGCTTAAATTCTTCATCATTCATTTTCCAAAGGAATGATTGACCTATGTGACGTTCTCCTATTGGTATATCCTTTTCTCCTTCTACTGGTACCCATAATACTTGTTTAATCTTGTTGTAGACATTTGAATTTTCAAATGATAATCCACAGAGATTATTTAAGTGAGCAACGCAAATATGTGTGGTTTCTGCGGGGGAACCATTGAATTTTATCGGAATTGTTTTTAATTCCAGATTGATTGATGGGAAGTCTTGTATTGGATTTGAGCCAGCTGAAGCACCAAGTGCGATTTCAACAAGTTGTCCTATAAAACCTTTAGCTGATTTAGGATTGTGTGGTAATGGAATTTGTAGTGCTTTTGCAAGCTCTGCAATTGTCATTCCTGTAATGTTATTTGCTCTTTGTATTGCTTGTTCTATTGTTTTTGGGTGCATGTTTAAAGTTCAAAAATTAACTTATAGATTAAGGAATTTATGTGGATAATTAGCTCAGATATTAAGTCACGTATTTTATTAAAAATCAATTTATTATATCCAAAAATATTATAAAAAAAAATAATTTGAGCAAGTTAAAACAAGGACAATTTAAAAGGTCAGTAAAATTTTTAATATGATAAAATGCTACTAAGTTAATTATGTTATCAATTTTCAATTTTGTATTGAAAAATTTGGTACTTAACTCTATGTAATTATTGTTAGTGTAAAGTTATTTGGTATTCAAAAGTGATCGATAAAGAGGGCTATAGACCTAATGTAGGTATTGTTTTATGTAACAGTGCTGGACAGGTTTTATGGGCAAGAAGAATTGGCCAAAATTCATGGCAGTTTCCACAAGGTGGAATAAAGGAAGGAGAGTCGGCCGAGTCTGCTATGTACCGTGAATTAGATGAAGAATTAGGCCTAAATCCAAAAGACGTTACAATATTAGCAATCTCAAAATGTTGGTATAAATACAAATTACCAAGTCGTTTGATTAGAAGAGATGAATCACCTGTTTGTATAGGACAAAAGCAGAAGTGGTTTTTGTTAAAAATTAAAACGAATGTTGAGAATAAAATTGATTTTAATCATACAAAAAGTCCTGAATTTGATTTTTGGAAGTGGGTTAGCTATTGGTATCCTATTAGGCAAGTAGTTGTATTTAAAAGGGATGTTTACCGTAAAGTGTTAAAGGAATTTATGGTAAGTGCACTTCCAAGAAATATCACTCCAAATGGAAAACTTAAAGGATGTGCTCGTTCGAATGGGGATAGTCGAACAAGGAGGAAATTTTGTTAACAATATTAAGACAGATAGTCGAAGAAGTTTTAAGTAAAAACGATATCAATCAGTCCTTAAGAGAACTAGTTCAGAGAACTAGAAAGGCTCTTAAGGTAGATTGTTGTTCCGTTTATTTAACTGAACCTAATAGACAAAGATATCGTTTAGCTGCAACAGATGGATTGTTAGAAGAATCTGTAGGTAAGGTAATTCTTAGATATGGTGAAGGCTTAGTAGGTTTAGTTGGTGAAAGAAAGGAGTTAATAAATCTAGCTGAAGCTCAAAATCATCCTAATTTTAAATATATTCCTGAAATTGGTGAAGAAGAGTTTAAATCATTCTTGGGTATGCCTATTGAGCATGACGGAGTGGTATTGGGTGTATTTATTATTCAGCAAAAAGAAAGTCGTCAATTTGATGATGAAGAAGAGTCTTTTATTGTTACATTAACAGCTCAGCTTGCTTCGTTTATATACGCTAAGCAATTAAAGAGCAATGGAAATATTTCACAAGAACCAATAGCTTGTTCTTTTGGTTTTGGTGGAGTTGGTATTGCTAAAGCATGGTTATGGCAACCACAAATGGAATTAGAACAGATTGTGTATAAAACAACAGACGATTGTGAAATGCAAATTGATTTGTTTGATCAAGCTTTATTCCAATTACAATGCCATTATGACAATTTATCACTAGGCTTTAATGTAAAGATTGTTAATAAGATTAAAGAAATCTCAAACTTATTCACAAGCTATCAAGATTTAATTGAAGAAGGTGGATTAAGAGATGAGGTTATTAAAATAATTCAAGAAGAACATTTAACTGCAGTGTCAGCTATTAAGAAAGTTGCTGAGAGTTATATAAGTCAACAACAAGCGGGAAAGATTTCTTCTGACTTAGATATTAGAGATTTAGCTCAAAGATTAATATCTAGACTAACTCATAGCAATATAGATGAGTTTAATTTTGATGAACCTGTTATTTTACTTGCAGAGGAAATTACAGCTTCTTTAATAGCGGAGTTTCCAAAGGTTAAGCTTGTAGGTATTGTTTCATTAAAGGGGTCTGAACATAGTGTAGCTGCTATTGTTGCTAAGAGTTTAAACATCCCAACAGTAATGGGGGTTGATTTATCGTTAGAAAGTTTAGATCGTAAATTATTTGTTGTTGATGGTAAGAGAAAAGAGTTAGTTATTGAACCTCAAGCTGCAGTACTAATTGAGTATCAAGGTGAAAAGACAGATAGTTTAGAAAAACAAAAGTTATATGATGAAGAAAAGGATTTACCAGCAATTACTGAAGATGGTATTAGAATTGACGTTCAATTAAATGCGGGTTTAAGCCTAGAAAATGAAGGTGAGGATTTAAATTCATGTATCGATAATATTGGTTTGTATCGTACAGAAATTGAATTTATGATGCGTAAATCTTTCCCAACAGAATTAGAAGAAAGCATTAATTATGAGTCGTATCTAAAGAACTTCTCTAACAAGCGTGTAAGAATGCGAACTTTAGATGTTGGTGGTGATAAACCATTACCATATTTATCTTTAGAAGAAGATAACCCATTCCTTGGTTGGAGAGGTATAAGAATAAGTCTTGATAGACCTAATTTGTTACTAAAGCAGTTTAGAGCAATGCTTAAGGCTAACAGAAAGTATGAAAATCTTGAAATTATGTTACCGATGGTATCTAGTTTAGAAGAAGTTAAGAAGGCTAAAGAGTTATTAGATCAAGCACATAAGGAAATATGTGAGGAATATAGTGACATTATCGCTTGTCCAAAACTTGGAGCAATGATTGAAGTTCCTGCAGTTTTATTTATATTAGAAGATTTAGCTCAATATTGCGATTTCTTCTCAATTGGAAGTAATGATTTAACTCAATATGTATTAGCTATAGAAAGAGCTAATTCAAAAGTAGCAAAATTGTATGATTCATTTCAACCTTCTATAGTTAGAATATTAGCAAGAGCATTTAGAATCTGTGATAAAGAAATAAATCGTCCAATATCTGTATGTGGGGAACTTGCGGGTTCTCCTTTAGGTGCATTAATGTTAGTATCTATAGGTTACAGAGAATTAAGTATGAATTACTCTTCAATTCCTGAAATTAAGTACATTTTAAGAAGAGTAAGTATTAAAGAGTTAGAAGAAGTGTTCGCAAAGGCTATTAAATTGTCTAGTGCAAAAGAAATCAAGGATTTATATGTACAATACGCAAAATCCAAAGGTTTATGGTCTTTAATTGGTGAACGTAAAAATTAGGCAAGAGGCTTTTGAATTATGAAACAATACTTGGATTTGTTACAACACATTTTAGATAACGGTGCTATTAAAACTGATAGAACAGGAACAGGTACTCGTTCTGTATTTGGATATCAAATGCGTTTTGATTTAAGTAAAGGATTTCCATTAGTAACAACTAAGAAGTGTCATTTAAGGTCAATCATTCATGAACTATTATGGTTCTTAAATGGGGATACTAACATTAAGTATCTTCATGACAATAAGGTTACTATTTGGGATGAATGGGCTGATGAAAAAGGAGATTTAGGTCCAATCTATGGTTATCAATGGCGTTCATGGCCAACTCATGATGGTAGACACATTGACCAGATTACTAACGTTATCAATCAAATTAAGAACACTCCTGATAGTAGACGCTTAATTGTAAGTGCTTGGAATGTTGCTGATATCGATAATATGAAATTACCTCCATGTCATGCGTTTTTCCAATTTTATGTAGCAGATGGTAAGTTAAGCTGTCAGTTGTATCAAAGAAGCTGTGATACCTTCTTAGGTTTACCATTTAATATAGCTAGTTATTCACTTTTATTACACATGGTTGCTCAACAATGCGATTTAATTCCAGGTGAGTTTGTGTGGACGGGGGGTGATGTTCATTTATATTCAAATCATATTGAACAAGCAAATCTTCAATTATCAAGAGAACCAAGAGAGCTTCCAACCTTTAGATTTGCTAGAAAACCTGATTCTATTTTTGATTACAAGTTCGAAGATTTTATTATTGAAGGCTATGATCCTCACCCTGTAATCAAAGCTCCAATTGCAGTTTAGAAAATATGTAACTTTATAAATAGAATTGGATGGAAATGTAATGATAGATGATAATAGATTTGATAAGATTCGTTGGAACTCTAGAAGAGGAATGAAGGAACTTGATTTAATGTTAGAACCTTTTGTTGAATCTTATTTACCAACAGCTAGTGAAGAAATTGTAAATGATTATGAATATTTACTAGAATGCTCAGACCTAGAACTAGTACGTTTTGTTTTAAGAAGACAGGTTCCAACAGATGAAAGAATCTTAAAGATTGTGAACATTATAATTTCATATCACGATGAGCTTCTTAGTAAAGAAAATAATTAAAGGATTAAATATTAATGGAATTTCAAGAATTAGAACTCGACGAACTAATCTTAAAAGCAATTGAGAAACAAGGATTTAAAAAGCCTACAAAAATCCAAGAAGAAGTAATCCCTAATGCTTTATCAGGGTTTGATGTACTAGGCGAAGCCCCTACAGGTACAGGAAAGACAGCAGCGTTTGTGATCCCTTGTTTACAACATCTTTTGGATTTTCCGTCAAAGAAAATAGGTTTAGCAAGAGTTTTAATTTTGACTCCAACAAGAGAACTAGCAATTCAGGTTACTGAACATGCAAGAGCATTTTGTTCTGAACTACCTAACATCAAAATCGGAACAATTATTGGTGGGGTGGAGCATCAAGAACAATTGTCTGTTATTTCAGAAAAGACAGATATTGTTGTAGCAACTCCAGGAAGATTATTAGAGTACCTTAAAAAGAAATCTTTTGATATCAAAGCTGTTGAAATATTGGTATTGGACGAAGCAGACAGAATGCTTGATATGGGGTTTGTTGATGATGTTATTGCTATATCTAAGCAATGTAGCAGAAGAGAGCAGACACTATTATTTTCTGCAACATTAGAAGGTAAAATATTAACGAAGTTTGCAAATGAAATTCTTAATAATCCTGTAGAAATTCATATAGATTCACCGAGATCTGAAAAGAAAAAGATCAAGCAATATAAGTATTATGCTGATGATTTAGAACATAAGATTTTACTGTTAGAGCACTTGTTAAAGGATCCGAAGATTGATAAACCAATTGTTTTTATTAAAACAAGAGAAAGACTTATGGAGTTGTCAGTTCGCTTACAAAAGGATGGATTTAGACATGTGTTTTTAAAAGGAGAAATGGAACAATCTAAACGTCAAGAAGCTATTAAGAAATACGCAAATAATGAAGTTAAAATATTGTTATCCACAGACGTTGCTGCTCGTGGTATTGATATTAACGATATTACCTATGTTATTAACTTTGACTTACCAAGAAGTGCAGAAGTGTATGTTCATAGAATAGGTAGAACAGCAAGAGCTGGAAAGAAGGGGACAGCAATAAACTTAATTGAAGCTCATGACGTGCCAATGCTTGAAAGAATTGAGCATTACACATCAGAAACTTCTGATTTACGTGTTATTGATAGTTTAAGACCTAATAATAAGGTTGCTGATTTTTCTAAGAAAAAGAAGAAAGATAAAGATGAAGATAAGAACAAGGCAGATAAAAAGAAATCAGTAAAAGTTAGAGAAAAGACAAAGAAAGAGAAGGGGAAACCTGATTTCTTTGCTAAAAAAATTGCACAGCTTGATACTGATTCGGTTTCAATGGCTGACAAATTCCAGTTTTTTATGGAGAACTTTGGTAAATCTAATCATCGTATTGAACTTTTAAAGCTTGTTGTAGGAAAAGACATGCTATTAACTAACAAAGATGCAAATAACTTTGATAGTGATAAGCATTTAGGTTTTATAAAGACTAAGTTACAAAAGGATAAGAGTTCAGGAGTAACCGAAGCAGACAGTATTACTTCGTCTATCAACTATATTAAAGATAAGATTCTTTCTAAGCGTAAATCTTCGTCTAAGGAAGAAAAAGACGCTGAAATAAAAGAACAACAAAATAAACTATTAGAAAGCAAATCTTCTAAAAAGAAACATGCAAATTTAACTTCAGCGAAAAAGCATGACTTATTTGTTAACCAAAACAAAAAAGATGCTAAAAA
>JAXJQF010000052.1:0-24261 GCA_036311285.1 Ruminobacter sp.
ATCTTGTTTTGTCTTGTTTTAAATATTCTGGCTCTATTTATATTCAACAAAATAATTGTTGTTTCATTATTTATATATACCAGAACTATTGTGTGTACATGTTGTTATTCTAAATATTCTTTGCATGATACAAAGTACACTTATACTTTGTCTTATAATAATCACCTAATTCTTTCGCTGCTTGTAATAATTCAGCGTTATTAATTTCCTCTTCGATAGCTTTAATTGCATCTTTAGCATCAAGTTCACAACTTGAAGCAACTTGGTACCAAGCATATGCTTCCTTTAAATCTTGTTTTCCTGTTTCTCCATAGTAATACATTAACGCAAGATTCATCTGGGCATTACCATACCCTAGTTCAGCAGATTTCTTAAACTTCTCTAACGCTATACCTACATTAACATCAACACCTGTGCCGGAGTAGAACATCTTACCTAATTCATTTAAAGATATAGGTTCATCTAGATCAGCACTTCTTTCAAAGTACATTCTAGATCTTACTAAATCGCCAAGTTGCTTATAATATTGACCTAAGATAACGTTAGCTTCAATATGATCTTGTCTAGCAGCCTTATCTAACCAAAATACCGACAAATAAGCAGCATTTTTGTTATCTTGCTGTTCCCCAAAAAATATACCCAAATCGTATTGAGCTTCCACACTACCAGCGTTTGCATTATAACAAAGATCCTTATTAGCTTTATTATCAAGGCAAGCGTCAAGGTCACTTGATTCAAATCGACATGCAGTCAATACCACACCGATTAAGAATATTAATGAAAATATAATTAGATTCCATCTGTTTGACTCATATTCATCAAACGTTGGTTCATTCATAAAAGTAAGGGCACTCGTGCCACGGTACTTTCTTCTGTAAGCTTTCAAAAATGAAAACTTATGTCCTTTTGTAGTCTTGGTCATAATATAGCCTTAGCATTTAACTCAAATCTTATATATTCAGGTTCTAAGATTATTTTAGTTCTTATTGTACATAATCTTATTTAGTGGTTATTATTCTTATTAATAAATTTCTAGTCTTTACAATTACTGTTTATTTTATTTAGTAGTAATCACAAATATCTAGAACAAAATTCCACACTATTCAAAAATAACTAAACCTTGAACATCTTTACTCTCATGTACGCGGTTTTATATTTTAAACTTAAAACATTAAAACTAAATACTAAGATCAGCTCGTCTTTTAACAATTACACATACTATTATATTTTTATATTTGTAGCAGTTTATAATTATTTATGAGACATTTGAGGTTTTATATTTCTTTTAAAAAAGTTAGAAATTTAACATTCCCCCTTATTATAATTTTACCTCAATTTCCTCTTTATTCTTATGCATATTATTAAAAAATTTTATCCCACGTGTTTGCACACTTTTCTCTAATACGCTTTATTTATAATTTTTTAAATACTTGTTTATATTTTTGTTTATTACTGTCTTTTTATTTGCCAATAATCAATTTTATCTAGCATGTAGCAACGATTTAGAGATTATTTTTAATTATATAATTTAATTCCTCCCTCAAATTCTTATACCATTTTGTAATTCATCAACTTGAGTACCCCCTCTTCATTTTGATTCATAACTACAATATATTTTTGTTCATCAACTTGGTTCTTATCTGTTATATAAAAAGATGCTAAACCTAATTTTGTTGAAGAAACAAAACTAGAATTATGAAATTCATTTAATTGTTCGATACCAAAATTAAGATCTTGTATACCATTTTCAACAAAAGTAATGGTAGGCTGGCATTGAGAATAAAGAACACATGAGCTTGCCACTTGGCAAAGCTCTAGTGAACCGTTTTTATAGATACATTCACTTACACTAAAGACTCTTTGATCTTGAGTGTAAAGAACTGTTAATATTGTTAATAGGTTAGTTAATAATGCAAAACTACTTCCTATTACTAATATTTTTTTTATTTTTTTCATTTAAGCTAGTTCCTTCAGGTATACAACCAAAGTCGTTACGATATTCCCTAGCTTTATCCCTAGCGATCTTGCGATCGTTTTTACTTAAATAGCCAAAATATTTGCTATTTAATTTTTTATATTTTTTCATACAAGTAGAAGCAACATAGTTCCACGCGTATGCTTCAATGTAATTTCTTACTCCACCTAATCTACGTAAGTAAAACTCACTTAATTTAGCTTGTGATGGTGCATATCCTTTTTGTGCACCTGTCTTATAATACTCAAAAGCTGTCTTTCTATCTTTAAAACCAGAACTACCTGTTTCTAAAGCTCTTGAAATCTTATATAAAGCCATGAGATTTGAATTATCATATGAATACGCCTTACTATACCAACGATAAGACATTTTCAAATCTCTATTTACCCCCATTCCATTTTCGTAGATCTTACCTAATTCAAGCATTGCGTCTACGTTTTGGTTATCAGCAGCTAATTCAAACCAAGAAATAGCCGGGGTTAGCTTATTACTTTTATTCTTGTATTCAGACAAATAAATCCAACCGAGCATATATTGTGCTTCAGATGAATCAAAAGAGGCTGCTCTGTTGTACCATTTATAGGCAGTATTAATATCTTTAATCACATACTCACCGTATAAATAGATACGCCCTAATCTATTCATAGCCTTTACACAATTTAAATCTGCGGACTTTTGTAATAATTCTAAGCCTTTCTTTTCATTTGCAGTAATTATTCCTGGTATACCTTTTAAATAGTATTCACCAAGTAAATAAGTAGCTTCTGACTCGTTATTAGCACTTGCTTTCTCAAGCCATTCAATAGCAATTTTCTTTTCAGATAACTCTAAATTATCTTTACTTAATATTAGCTTTGCAACCTCAGTTTGAGCTTGCTTTATGTTTTGGTCAGCTGCATTAAGTAACCACTTAAACGCTTCCTCAACATTCTTCTCAATTACACCACTGTGAAGCAAAATATAACCAGTCTTATATTGACTGTATGCCTCTCCATTTATAGCCGCTTGATGATATAAATCGTACGCTTTAATGTAATCTATATTTACCCCTTCACCGTGTTCATACATATGAGCAAGCTTAGAGGTCGCTTCTCTGTTTCCTAATAAAAATGCTTTTTTATACCATTCAAATGCAATCAAATAATCTTTTTCAACCATTTGACCAGTATAATAAAAATTAGCAAGCTTTAGCGATGCCTTTGGGTTTCCTTGCTCTGCAGAACTAGTATATAAAGCCAACGCTTTATTTTTATCAATATCTACACCAACACCTTGTTCATATAGTTCTGCTAATGCAAACTGAGCTTCTGCATCCCCATTATCTACTGCCTTTTGCATCCAAAATGCAGCTTCTTCAGCATCAGCTGGTATATCCCTACCATATAAAAACTTATAAGCTAAAGTTAGCTTAATATCATTACTACCTATATTCGCTGCAATACATTCAGATTCCTTTACACCCTTAGATACACAGCGTTCAACATGTTCATCATTCCCACATGCACTCAATAAAAGAGGAGCACTTATGATCAGTAACGTAAACTTATTTATTATATTATTTTTCATAAAAAGTGACTCAAATATTCTTGCTCATTAATAACTAATCTTAATAAAGAAAATAGTAAATAAAATCTACCAATGCCTCATTTTTGAAATTAATTTTATTAATTTTTCTCTTAAATAGTTATAAATAAATTTCTTCTTTGTTAATTATTCTTATCGTTATTATTATTTTGTTAATTCTATTTTCAATCTAAAAAAATAATGCCAGTTCTTTAAAAACTAGCCATTAAAATTATTTAGATTGTTATAATTTTTTTTAATATTTTATTTACAATTTAATTAACCATCGTTAACAAATTGCTAAAATCATAATCTTGAATCAAAAACTATAACTTACAACCATAGTCTTTGTAATATTGTTTTCCTAATGTCTCTGCAACAACCTTTTCAGATGGTTTTTTAAATCTCTTGTATACAGCATTCATATCTCTTTTTGAGTATGTATTACATTGTGAAGAAACGTAGAACCAAGCATAAGCTTCTATAGGATCTTTTTTTACTCCATTACCATATACATACATTAAACCTAAGTTATTTTGAGCAGAAGAACTTCCTTGCTTAGCTGCTTTTAAATACCAATTTGCAGCTTCTTCTAATTCAATCTTGCCTGTGTATCCCTTTTCATACAAATAAGCTAAATTTAATTGTGAACCAATATTACCTTGTTTTGCAGACTCCAAGTACAAAGCAATAGCTTTATTGTAATCTCGGTTTACACCACGGCCAGTTTCATACATGTAGGCTAAATTTGATTGAGCTATATCATTACCTTGTTCTGCTGCTAAAACCAAATATTGAATAGCCTTCAAGTAATCTTTCTTCAAATCCTTGTGACCACTTAAGTAAAGTGCTCCTAAATTTGTTTGAGATACAACATCTCCTTTTTGTGCAGCCTTTTCATACCAATAAACAGCTTCTGATATATTTACATCTACACCCTGACCTATCTCAAAAATGTAAGCTAAATTACTTTGTGCATTTTCATCACCGTTATAAGCATCCTTACATAACTCCAACGGAGCCTTTAAAGCAATACACTCATCTACATTGGTTGTATGAGCAAAACAAGGTGAAATTAAAGTACATATCACACCTAGCTTAAATAACTTTAATGGATTAATCATAACGCACCTATTAAGCATTTTTATTTTTACTTTAAACAAAAGAAAAAATCTTTAATTTAAAATTATGTAACTCTTTTATTTAAAATTATGTAACTTTTTCAATCAAAAGATATGTAAATATGACTAAATGATATAAAACCGAAAACAGTCAAATATACAAAACAAAAACAATGTAATCCTTAAACTTTGTATATCATAATTAGCTACATTTATATAAACGTTGTATTTTAATGGTTGTCTCAATAAATCAAACTCTAATCCATACATTATTTTGTTATTTTTAGATTTAACAATATTAACTCATTTAACGACGTTTGTTAGCAGAATAAAATATTAAAAACAACTTCTAAATATCACTTTTTATCAAATTTAAAATTCAAAAACAGACGTTTCATCTACAGATAACATTATCTACCAGCAATTATAACTAATATGAGCACTAAATAATATGAATACTTATGTATTAACCAAACCTTTATAACAAAATAGTGATCAACACTTTATTTTAGAGATAGAAATTCTCTATTATTATTCAAAATAAACGCAAATATATTTAACAAAGTTAAAAAAAATATAAAATCCTTTATATTTCTTTATACATATTTATATAAATACATTTATATATATCCAGACAAAATAATTTAAAAGATTTTGCATATACATTTGTATGTAAAAGTATACCGATTACTATACGAATTCCATAAATCAAATAAAACGTATAAATTATTAAACTCATTTTGTTAATTCGTATACAAAATTTTCTATTTATTTCTTATTGAAAACATAAATTTCTAATTAACATGTTATATTAGATGTTAAATGGATATTTTGAGATATATGATTTTTTGCTTTTAGAATTATTTCAATTGTAAAATTCATTCTTATATTATTTTTCGATTCAAATACTCTCAAGCATATAAATCTCTAAATCGCTAAAGAACCATAAATTAATAATGCTACGTTAAAGTAAGTTGAAAATTAATGTTAAAGGTTTAATATACGACTATACTTTAGAAAATAAAAATTTAACAAAAAAAATTACAAAAATTATGCATGAGGATAAACATGTTCACTAAAAACAACAATCCTGTCAATCATACAAAAATCACCTTTATTGGTAACGAAAGTATATTATTTAACAACAAGTTTGTAATAAAAAAAATGCCCTACGATTTAAGTTGTTACTACATACTAAGTTACATCAATACTGATTGGAAAGAAGACTTAAGTTGTGACGTAAACATTGATAAATTAGAACTAGACCAAGTAAACAAAAAAGAAGATTATGTAATCTTAAACTTCTCTTTATGGTCACAGGAAAAATATTTTGGAAAAATAAAGATAAAACTAAGTAACGATACAACTCTAGAAGAGAACTTCAAGAAAGTCACTAGTTTTTTAACATCAACAGAATTGTCATTAACGGATTTTACACGCTAATAACAAATCAGCATTTAGTTTCTCCATAGTAACAAAAATCTTATATAGTTTTGTTTTTAACTTAACTATGAGATTTTTTTACACTTTATAATATTACAAAATAATCTATGTAATTTTAATATTTTATTGCTCTTCAAGTGATTAAAAACTATTACTGCACGGCATTTTCAAACACTTCTTTAAAATATTAGATTTTCATCAAAAAATTAAATTAAATCCACTAATTTCACATTTAGCAGCTTTTTATAAAAAAAACACAACATTTAAAAGTAAGGTAAATCAAGTTTTTTAAAAAATATTTTAAATTTATGAAAATGTTTTCCTTGATTTTCATTAATTATTTGATTAAAATATGTCAAATTTGTTTATTACTTTAGATACACATACACATATGTAATAAACATAATGCATGGCCAACTTGAATATAATAAATATAAATACATGCTTATGTAAAATAGGACATTGGTTTCCTAAGTTAATACATAATAATTATTAAATTTTTATTAAATACAAACTTAAATTAAACACTTTTAGATTAAATTTACATTTTTGCATTATTTACTCTTACAAAAGACACAAAAGTGTTTTAAGTAACAAGTAAATTTAAATCTAAAATTGTGCTTTGACAATCTATCTATACATATTTATCTAAGAATTTGTTAGTTAGACTGTAAGGTTAATAAAAAGTTCGTATAGACCAAAAAAATTTAATCAATTAACAACATTTATATTTATTTTTATTTCATGGTTGTTTTTTTAACTTAAGGACTTTAAAGGACCTAACTATATGAAATTTACAAAAAGCAAAATTTCCGCTAGTATTTTAGCTGCTTTATTGTTACCAGCATGTGGTGGTGGCGGTGATGCCCCTGCATCAACCACTGATACTCTAACAAGCGTAGCAGCTTCAGTTGAAAACATCGCTGTTAATGGTTTAGTAACAGACAATAATGCTAATGTTTGTGTAGACATGAACAACGACAGTTTATGTACTAACAGTGATATTGCATTAAAGTTCAAGTCTTCATCTGAAGAATATTTTTCTGAATTTAATTCAAAAGATAAGAACGTTGTTGATAAAACTGTTTTAGCTTTTTCTTCTGATGGTAATACTTACGCTAATGAAATCTCTGACAGCAATACCACAACAAATGCTGTTACTACAAAGTACAAAGTTAATATTAACGCTTTAACTACTTTAGTATATCAATACCAAAAAGCTAGTGGCAAAACTAAACAAGAAGCTGAAAAAGAAGTTGCTAAAAAGTTAGGTTTACGTGATACATCTTTATTTAACTCTAATATTAAAGAAGACTCTTCTTTAAAAGTTTTAGTTAGAGCATTAGACATTTTAGATAGAAACGGTCTTCAAGATCTAGAAGGTTTAAGCGAAACTCAAATTCTTAACAAATTAGATGATGCTTATAAGAACATCAAACAAGGTTTTGAAGAAGGCTTAAATGAAGGCAATATTGAAGCATCAATTCTTGCTAACAAGAATAACGATCCATTCACACACATTCCTTCAAAGAGTGATATCAACAACAACGCTGATCCAGTTGCAGATACTCCATCAATCGAAGTAAACGAATTAAATGTTAACTTCTCTGTTAACGTAACAGATCCAGATGGCGACAACCTATCTTATGAATGGAACTTTGGTGACGGCTTTAAGTCAAACAGCAAAGCACCTTCTCATAAGTACGCTAAGGCTGGTACATACAAAGTTACTGTTATCATCTCTGACGGTAAGATATACGTAAAGAAGAATGTTGAAGTTAAAATTTCAACTTCAGAAAATACACCTCCAACAGCAGAATTCTCATTCACAAGAAAGAATGCTGATACATTCGTATTTACAAATAAATCAAAGGATGCAGATGGTGATAAGTTAACTTACACTTGGGATTTTGGTGACGGTGAAACTTCACAAGAAACAAACCCAACTCACACATATGCAGAAAATAAAACTTATACAGTTACATTAAAGGTATCTGACGGTTCTACAACTGTTTCTAAGTCTTATAAAATTAAAGTAACTAGTGAAGCAACAAACAACGCTCCAGAAGCTAGTTTCTCAACTCAAATTTCAAAGACTACTGTTAAATTCAACAACACTTCAACTGATAAAGATGGAGATGCTCTTGAATACTCTTGGAACTTTGATGATGGCAAGACATCTTCTGAAGAAAATCCAACTCACGATTTTGGTAAGTGCGGTGTATTCAATGTTCAATTAACTGTAAGCGATGGTATGGACTCAAATACAGTTAACCAAGCTGTTAAAATTACAGACTGTGGTGAAGGTCCTGAAAACAACCCTCCAGAAGCCGGATTTACATACAAAGTAGATGGTAACAATGTTGTATTCACAAACACTTCATTCGATAAAGACGGCGATGAGTTAGTATATTTATGGGACTTCGGCGATGGCAAAACTTCAGAAGAAAAGAGCCCTACTCATGCATACGCGTCAACAGATAAGAAGTATGTTGTTAAGTTACAAGTAACTGATGGTGAAGTAATTAGTAACACTTCAAAGACTATCTCTTTCTCTTTTGATAACCCTGAAATTGAAATTACAGCTTTATTCTCAGTTAGCAAAAACAATAACACATTAACTGCAACATTTAAGAATAATTCTGAATATCCTGAAGATGCTCAATGTACATTTGAATGGGACTTCGGCGATGGCAAAAAGTCAAGCGAAAAAGATCCAGTACATCAGTACGCTACAGAAAAGACATATACAGTTAAGTTATCTGTAATGTGTGATGGCAAGGCTGACACAGTTACAAACAACGTTTCATTTAAACAAAATAATGATATCTGTGATGCTAACGCCCCATACTGTAAGGGTGATATCGATCCTCCAGAATGTAAGCAAACATGTGAAACAAAGACTGAATATGTTTGTACAGATGCAGCTGAAACAAATGCTGTAACAATAATGGCTAACAACTCTGCATCAAATTCAGCTATCACAAATCAATACTATGCAACTAACCCTAATGGTCAAGTAGGTAAGAACAAGACAATTAGTTCTATGTCTGATTGGGATTCAAGCATGATTATTGCTCAAGGTGCAGCAAATGATGACCCTAGAGCTTTCCGTGGTTATCACGAAAAACCAACAGACTT
Source organism: Ruminobacter sp. (assembly GCA_036311285.1). Lineage (GTDB taxonomy): Bacteria > Pseudomonadota > Gammaproteobacteria > Enterobacterales > Succinivibrionaceae > JAXJQF01. The sequence goes on from JAXJQF010000052.1 coordinate 9,244, forward strand.
CTATGCATTATATGCAGCATGGGATGATTCTAACTTATACTTAATGGTTGAAATGCCTAATATTCAAGGTTTTGAACCAGGCGGAGACTTCGACTACTCATCTGACCAATTCTTACCTATGGGTATCGGCATCAGAACAGGCGTTCGTACTCCAGGAAATGGTTTATCAAACGAAGATACAAATATTTGGACAGCAGGCAAGTTCTATAATATCGAAGAAGGTATTGATACATTATTAATGTTCCACCCTCGTCTTCCAACCGTAAATACTCCAGGTTTATTTAAGACAAACGCACAAGGCTTGTTCTCATATAACGAAAAAGACGGTTCATTAATTGGCTTTACTAAGGCTGGAATTGAACGTTCAGTAGAACATAAGATTTTAAGTTCTACGTATATGGGTATCCCTGACAACTATGGAAAAGACTCTTCATTCTACTTAAGTGGTGAATACAAAGACTTAATTAAAGAAAATGATAATCCTTCAGGTCACTTATACCAAATAACAATTCCATTAGCTTCAATTGATATTACCAAAGAACATATTGAAAAGAATGGTATTGCAGTAATGGCATTCTCAACATTTGGTGAATCAATGATGGACGCTCTTCCATGGACTCCAAACTTAGTTGATAACGCTGCAACACCTTACTCTAAGGATGACTCAACTTCTAATGAAAAAGAAGACATGGATATCTATGATGTTCCTCTTGCAAGAATTGGTAAGTCTGATTTAGGACCAGGTAAAACATGTACAACAGTTGAAAAGACAGTATGTACTCCTGAAACAATCCCAGAATCATGTGCTGACTTACCAGCTGATATTGAAATGTCAATCGATTCTGATGTTCAAGATTTAGGTAAGTACGTAGAAGCTACTGTTTCTGTAGAAACTGGTTACACTGGCGTAACATACAAGTGGGAATCAAGTAACGGTATTAAGGATACAACTACATACGACAAGACTTCTAAGACATTTAGATTCACTAAGGGTAATGAAGATAAGCAAATAACTATTACAGTTAAGGCTTCTAACCCTGCAGGAACAAGAGGTGCTGAAGAATCTATCGTTATCGACGTACCTGCATGTAAAGGCGATGAATGTGGTACTCCTTCAAATGAATTTGCTGAACACTTAGGTACAACAGATGAAAGATTACCGGTTTACGATCCAAATAACACATGTAAGATCGGCGATGGTGAATTCGTATTAAAGGCTAACACAGGTACTGTTCCTAATGTATACGTTTATACTAAGGACGAAACAACTGTTTCTGCTGTATGGCCTGGCGATGCAATGACTAAGGTTGACGGTTGTGATACTCCTACTTGGTCATACTCTAAGGCTTCTGCTGGCAACTTAGCAATATTCAACAACGTAGATGGTCAACCACAGTACCCTGGCGAAAAACAACCTGATGTTGAAATTAACTTTAATACCCCATGCTTTGATTGGGAAACTAAGAAGTTCGTAAGTGAAGATGCGTGTGGTTTAGGTTCAACTGCTCCAACTGACGCTGCATACGCATACGTAAATGGTCAAAAGCTTGATAGTGGTAAGACAATTACTATTTCAGCTAAGGATGATGTTCCTACATCTCAATACGTAGACGTTGCTTTAAGTGTATTCGGTGCTAACGCTACTGAAAGCTCTACTGGTACATACATCATTAATGGTGTAGAAGGTACATTCACTAATAGAGAAATAATCCGTATCGGTGAAAAGATCGAAGCTGCAGATACTGAAAACGGTGAAGAACCAACTGTAATCACATTAAAGGTTGTTTACAACAATGCTGAATCTACTTACACAATTAAGAAGGTTAAGTATACTAAACCAGTTGCTAAGACTGATTTTAGCTGGGACAACGCTTTAGTTTACTTCGTAATGACCGACCGTTTCGAAAATGGTAAGACATCTAACGACAACAGTTTTGGTCGTCCAAAGGTTGACACAAAGAACAATTCTACAGCTACATTCCACGGTGGTGATATCGTAGGTATGACTAAGCGTTTAGATTACTTAAAATCTTTAGGTATGAACGCTATTTGGATCACTGCTCCATATGAACAAGCACATGGCTGGGTTGGCGGTGGCGCATCTGGTAACTTTGCTCACTATGCGTACCATGGCTACTATGCATTAGACTTTACATCTCTTGATCCTAATATCGGTACGGTTGATGAATTCAGAACATTCGTAACAGAAGCTCACAAACGTGGTATACGTGTAGTACTTGATATCGTAATGAACCACTCTGGTTACGCTACATTAAAGGATATGTGTGACTTCGGATTTGGTGTAAGAGGTGACGGTGGAGATCCATGTAATGAATGGATACCAGGCAATGGTCAAACTTACCATAACAAGCCAATATTAGAAGAACCTGATTCAAGATGGGATTCTTGGTGGGGAAAAGATTGGTTAAGATTCGGAGGCTACGGTGGATGTGGTGGTGATGATTTAACAAAATGTCTAGACTACTTACCAGACTTCAAAAACGAACCAAATGGACCATCAGTAGGTATTCCTACATTCTTAAAGAATAAATGGTCTAAGCCTAATAGCGATTATGACATCCCGGCTGCTGGTAAGTTCCGCACAGGTAATATGTCTGTTGTAGAATTCGAAGCAAACTGGTTAGCTTCTTGGGTAGAAGAATTTGGTATCGATGGTTTCCGTTGTGACACAGCTAAACACATCGAGAAGGCAAGTTGGAAGATTTTAAAAGAACGTTCGTCTGCTGCTTTAAAGAAATGGCGTGAAAACAATGCTAACGGAGATGATCCTGCAGCAGCATGGACAGATGATTTCTGGATGACAGGTGAAGCTTGGGGCTTTGGTCAAGATTCTGTTGACGGAAGTGGATATGCATCAGCAGGTGGTTTCAACTCAATGATCAACTTTAGCTTTAACGGTTCAAAGGGTGGAGCTTGTAGCATACCTAAAGAATCTGATTGGAAAACTTATGGTTCAAAATATGGTTTAGGTGGAACATCTCCTAAGTTAAATGCTTTAACATACGTTTCTTCTCACGATACTTCATTATGTCGTCCAGGTGACAACAAGGCATTAGGTACTGGCTTATTATTATTACCAGGTGGCGTACAAGTTTACTACGGTGATGAAACAGCTCGTCCTAACGACAATGGTGGTTCAGGTAATGACCAAGAACACGGTACACGTTCAGATATGAACTTCCCATCTGATATCGACAATGCAAGTGAATGGGCACAAAATGCTGATACATTAAGTACTTCATTCTCTTCTAATGCAAGTCTTGCGCATTGGCAGAAGATTGGTCAGTTCCGTGCTCGTAACGTAGCAGTTGGTGCTGGTAAGTTATCTGAAACAGCTGACGGTTCACACTGTCGTACATACAATAACGCAGAAAAGAACATTGTTAACTCAGTTGTAATCCATGTAGGTAGTGCTTCATCTGTAAACGTTGGTTCATGTTTCGAAGATGGTACTGAACTTCAAGACGGTTACTCAGGAGCAACAGGTGTGGTATCTGGTGGTAGTGTATCATTATCAGGTACTGGCGATTTAATCCTACTTGAATTAAAGCGCTAACAACTAGTCCTTAAGTAATGTATAAAGGTCGGAGAAATCCGACCTTTATTTTTTTAGACATTTATCAAAAATTCTTAATTTAATAAAGCGCACCCGTAACACACGTCAACTTTTAACAATAGATTTATACAAAACTAACTTAAATTATTTTATATTTTGATTTAATAATCTTCATAAACATTAAAGGATATAACTGAATATGAATCTACTTAAATCAATAAGTGTTAGTTCCAAATTTATCGGTGCATTTGGATTTATTATATTATTAACTATTATCATCTCATACACCGCCCTTTCTAACATAAAAAGCAGCAACGAAGCTGCAACTATTACAAATAATTATCTAAACGAAACCTATTCAATAATATTAAATACAAATGAAAAGTTAGCTAGAATCAGAGCTATAGTATTTGACATCAAAGATACTCCTAGTCATTGGAATAACGAAACAGAATCTGAACTAAATAAACTTTTTCCTGAAATCACAACTGATATATCAAAAAATATCAATGACGTTGTTCAAGGAGATTCATTTAAAAATTACCCGAAAATTATTGAACTATTTAATGAATTAAACGCTTCATTACAGGAAATACCAGCAAGCTTTAACGATAACCTAAAGGTTGCTTTAAATAAAAAAGAGTCTGTAGTAGAACTTAACAAAATTTACTCTACAACGATTTACTTAAAGTTAGGAGTTAGTACAGACAAATCTAATGTATTAACAAACACTTTAATCGGTGCAGTTAATGACAAAATGGCAACATTAAAATCATCTGTTCCTTTCTTTACTGTTTTAATATTAGCACTCATATCAACTTTAATTTCTGTTGGTGTAGCTTTTATTTTATACAGTACATTTGTTGGAATACTAAGAAAAGCTGTTATAAAAGCTGATCAACTTGCAAGTGGTGACTTTAGCTCAGCTATTCAAACTCACTTTGAAGACGAATTTGGACACATGCTTAATGCGTTAGAAAACATCAGAGTACGAATCAAAGACGAAATTTTAGATATCAGACAAACCGCAAATGAAACATTAGAATACATTTCTCAAATCAAAGAAACTACTGTCGAAATCAACGAAGGTGGAAAGATTACAGGAGAACAAGCTCTTTCTGTTGCTACAGCATCTGAAGAAATGGTTGCAACAACAAATGAAATTGCATCAAACTGTGAAGAGGCTGCTCTTGCTTCTGAAACAAGCCAGAATATTACCCAAGAAGGCTGTGCTAAGGTTAACAACACTATCAACATCATTAAAACTCAAGTAGAAAAAACAAAAGTCGATGCTCAAGAAGTTCATGCACTAGCAACTCAAGCTGAACAAATTAGCCATATTGTTAGAACAATTGCAGACATCGCTGCTCAAACCAACCTACTTGCACTTAACGCTGCTATTGAGGCTGCTCGTGCAGGTCAATTCGGTAGAGGTTTCGCAGTAGTTGCGGATGAAGTTCGTGCATTAGCGTCAAGAACATCTGATTCAACAACAGAGATCAGTAACATGGTTTCTGAAATTCAAAAAAACGCAAACAAAGCAAATGCTTCAATGCAGTCTTCTGTAGCTAATATGGATAGCCTTGAAACAGAAACTGTATTAGTTGAAGAATTATTAAACAACATCACTAACCAAGTTCATATGGTTAACGGTCAGATCTCCCAAATAGCAACAGCTGCTGAACAACAAAATGCAACAAGTGGTGAAATTTCAAATAACATTCAAAAAATAAGTACAGCTACATCTTCACTAAACTGCTTAGTAAATAGTGTTAGAACTGATGTTGAATTAGCAGTAGAAAAGATAGACCATTTAAATAGATCTTTAGATTTCTTTAAAGTGTAAATTTAATTGATTAAGAACTATTAAATAAGAAATTCCCTAATCAACTGATTAGGGAATTTTGTTTAAACTTTATAAAATACTATGCAATACTTTAATGTAATGAACAAGACTTACTTGTTTTAATATTAACAATTAAATCCTAAAACATCTTGCATAGAGTATAGTTTAGCTTCTTTAGAGTTAACTACTAACCACTTAGCAGCTCTTACTGCACCTGTAGCAAATGTTTGTCTTGATGAAGCTTTATGAGTTAACTCAATTCTTTCACCAATATCAGCGAACATTACAGTATGCTCCCCTACTATATCTGCAGCTCTAATAGTTGAGAAACCAATTGTGCCAGCTTCTCTTTCACCAATGATACCATTACGTTCTTTTACAGCGATATCATTTAAGTTCTTACCCATTGTATTCGCTACAACTTCTCCTAAAGCTAATGCTGTTCCAGATGGAGCATCTACCTTATGTCTATGGTGAGCTTCGATAACTTCGATATCAGCATAATCGCCCATTATCTTTGTAGCTGTTTCTAAAAGCTTACATAATAGATTTACACCAACACTAAAGTTTGCAGCAAATACTAAAGGAATACTCTTAGCAGCTTCAGCTATAACAGCTTTTTGGTCATCAGAGAACCCTGTTGTACCTAAAACTAAAGCAGCCTTTCTGTTAACACATTCTTTAATATTAACTAATGATGGTTCTGGACGAGTAAAATCGATTAATACATCAAATTGAGCAGCCTTTTCAATTGAATCAACTACTTCAACACCAATCTTACCAAAACCACATAATTCACCAGCGTCACAACCAATTACAGAAGAACCCGCAAATTCAGTTGCAGCAACTAATTCTGCTTGTTCGTCATTTGCAACAGTTTGAGCAAGAAAACGTCCCATTCTGCCATTAATACCTGCAATCGCAATTTTCACTTTAGACATATCAACCTCTACTATATGCTGAGTTAATTATTAAACGATGCTTAATAATTCAACTTCAAATATTAACGCAGCTCCTGGAGGGATTGAACCTGCACCATGATCACCATAAGCTAAATCTGAAGGGATATAGAAACGGAACTTAGAACCAACGTTCATTAATTGTAAACCTTCAACCCAACCTTTGATAACTTGAGTAACACCAAATGTAGCAGGTTGACCACGTTCAACAGATGAATCAAACACTGTACCGTCAACTAAAGTACCATGGTAGTGAACAGATACTGAATCACTTTCAGTTGGCTTATTACCTGTACCTTCTGTAATAACTTCGTATTGTAAACCTGAAGCTGTAACTACAACTCCATCCTTCTTAGCATTTTCGTCTAAGAACTTCTTGCTTTGTGCTTTAGCAACTTCTGCTAATTTAGCTTGTTCAGCTGCTAAATTTTTATTTAATTCTTCAAATGCTGCACTTAATTCTGCATCTGTTAAAGCTAACTTACCTTCAAATGCATCCTTAATACCTGCAACAACGTGTTCTAAAGAAAAAGCAGGAAACATGCTATGCTTTAATTGTGATGCGATTTGAATACCAATGCCATAGCAAACTTTATCTTCAACTTTAGAAAAATCCATAATTACTTCCTTTAAAATTAAACACTGTATAAAAAAATATATGCTTATTCTAGCATATATTTTAATTGATTAACAAAAACTAGTTGTATTTTACTAAATCACAACCTTAATTCCATTTGAAGAACCTTAATATCATTACTAAACAACCTTTGGGCTGTTCCACCAAGTTCTAATGGAAACTTAAAATTCTTATATTTAAAACTAAAAGTCTCATATAAGGATCTAGCAGGAATATTCTTCTCTAAAACCTCTAATCTTATCATTTTAGATTCATCGTTCTCACGGCAAGCCTCAATACAAGATTGAAGTAAAGAACTACCAATTCCTTTTCTAATATAAAAAGGTTCAATATATAAACTTCTTATATAGGCACAACCTTTAAAGACATTAAAAGTTATTACTCCACATACGACTTTATTACTATCATCATACGCAACAATAGTCATAAAATCCTCATCTGTTAATCTAAAGAACCATAACTGCCTTAACTGTTCTATCGATAACAAACAACTTTTAACGACACTATCGCTCATCTCAGCATATTCAATTTTTGCTTGAGAAAAATGTTGAACCTTAGCTATCCCATCTAGGTCTTCAAACTGAGCATTTCTAATTAAAATTGACATTGAGGAATCCTGAAATACTCTTTAGTAGCTTTATTATATAAAGATAATGTAGGCTCGATTAATTCATCACTCACTTTCTTTAAAGCTTCTGGTGAATGAGGATGAAGTTTTAAATACTCACTATACTTTGGATTGTTTGACTCTGCTGACATTCTTTCATAGAAGCTGAATATTGCTGATGGATTAAAACCTGATATTGCCATAAATTGTAAAGCAAGCTGATCTGCTAAATATTCATGTTCTTCGCTATAAGGATGCTTAACTCCATTAGGGTTTACTCTGCCAAGCATTTCACCGAATTCTACGTACCCATCTATGCCTCTTAGCACCTTTTTTACATTCGGATTATCTTTATCAAAATCTTTTTCCTTTAAAAAAACTGTTACACGTTCATTATCATGCTCTAACAACGTATGAGCATAAGCATGAGCTACTAAGTACGCCATTTCATCCTGCTTAGTATTAAGTTGATTCACACAATTACTTGCAACAACATAACCATTACTTAATATTGCTAAATCTTGAGAACATTGTCTAGTTAAATAAACCTTTAATTCAGTTCTTTGACCAGCATACGCCCCATTCACACTTCTAACTATCTCTCTTGTTATACATTCTAAAGAACGTTTTGACTTTTTATTACCAACATATTCTTTGTCAATAGTTCTTAGTTCTTCCATATATTTCTGTGTCATCTGTTCCATCTCTAGAATAGAGAAATCTCTCTTAGTGTTTTTGGATCCAGAAATATTACATGCTGTAGTTAATAAAACTAAAAATGCTACAGCTACTTTTAGTACAATACTTTTATTTGAAATGTTCATAATTCTATTCATCTTCTTGGTTTTTAAACGTAACTCATTATAGCACTTAATATTTGCTCAAATAAGAGGCATAACACTACTTTTGAAAACTTATGTGCTCTTTATTTTTCTATACAATCGTTCTATTCATGTACATCTATCAACGTATCTTTATTCAATAATTTCTATTAGCCTGCTAGGATCACTTACATCACTTAAAGCATGAACAATAATTTGAGGTTTTATATTATCCTTTACCATATCTGTATGCGAAATTATACCAATTAACCTATTACTGTTGATGTGCTTATTCTTTGTTAAACCTTCTAATACCTTACTTATATTCTCTCCTGACAAGCAACCAAAACCTTCGTCAACAAAGAAATTGGAAATACTTGTCTTTACTCCACACACCTGAGATAAAGATAAAGCTAATGCTAAAGATATTATAAATTTTTGCCCACCTGATAATTGATTTACAGTTAAAGATTCACCATTATTTTTCTTAACCACAAAATCTAAATTTTTAAACTCAGTTTCATTGCTTGTGGTTGTTCTAACCCAATCCATGCTGAACCCTGCGTCCGTTAATTCACGCAGATGATTATTTGCGAAATAAATTAGTTTAGCAAAGATATTTTCTAAAATATGGTACTTAAACTTCTTGTCAACAATAACGTAATATAGCTTTCTAATTAAGGCTATGTTTTTATTATCATCAAGCTGTTCTAGTTTTTTATTTAACTCTTCAATTTGAATTTTATTATTCTCATGTACTGCAATATTTGATTTAACTTTTTCAAGTTTTTCTATATTTACTGTCAACAAGTCTCTATATTCTGTTAATTTGCCATTATCAATTTCAAACAATTTATAATCGTTTTTATTTACAATATCTAAATCTTTTACTTTGGCAAACAAATCATCGCTAGAATATTCAACTAGTGAACTAACTTCTTGCGAATTTAATTGGCTAATATATTCTTGATAATCACCGTAAATAGATTTTAAAGTCCCAAATTCAATATTTAATCTATCACTAACAGATGTTAAGCTATTTTGAGCTTCTTTTATATATTCTTCAATTTTATTTAATTCAGATTTATCCATCGATAATACAGATTCAAATTCTGCTTTATCTGTTTTTAGTTCTGACAGTACTAAATCAAAATCCTCTTCATTTGTTTTTATTTGATTTAGCAGTTGTTCGTAATTATCTTCTAATTGCTTAATGTTATTTACTATCTCTTCTTTCTTACTTTTGTCTTCTATTACTCTATTTCTAACTTTTGTAACTAGAGAATTAATAAGATTCTCAATTTTATTTATATAGATATTATAATCATCAATAGATAATGATTTAACACTCTCATTTTCAAGAGTTTTATCAACATCATCGTATTTTATCTTAATAGAATCAAACTCCTTTATATTAGAAAGCATACTTAATTTAAAATCATCAATAATTTTATTAAAACCAGTAATAACACCAGAATTAGATGTTTCTATATCCGAAAGTATTTGCTTGTAAGTATTGTTATAAGAGATACTATTAACTATATTTTCGAACAGATCATCACTATCAAGAGCAAGAAGATTGTTTCTATCATCTTGGTTTTCAGCTAATAATCTATTCTTTTCTTCAATACTAGCCCTTAATTCTTTCTCATCGTCTTTGCTCTTTTTTAATACCTTGTTTTCACTTTCTATCTTTAATTGAAGCTTTTCAATTGATTTATTTTTTTCTTCTAATAAATTATTTTGTTGCTTTATGTTATCAATGAATATTTGAATAATCTCAATTATCTCTAACAGAAATTTCAAGTCATCTTCAGACCTTTTAATTAACTCATCATCATTAAATTTTCTTACATCAATACTTAAATTATCTAAAAAGCTTAAAGTATTAAAATCTTCACTTATTGATATTTCCTTCTCATATCTTAATTTATTATTAGAATTAAAAGGACTAGTTAATACTTTTTTACCCAAATTTGCTAAATCACTATCCTTAAAAAAATCTTTTAGCTTATTTTTGTAGACTATAAAGTTAGCATTTAAATCATCGATTCTAGTTAATGATTTTTGCTCCAAAGCATCAAGGGTTTGAAGTTCATTATCTAATTTTGATTTTTCATTCTTTGAATATTGAATCTTTTCATCAAAGTGTTTTATATTTTGTTCAACTTCTTTTAAGTTTTGTTCTTTATTTGTAAGCTTTTTTTCAAGTAAAGAAATCTTATTCCCTAATGAACTTATAATTACATCTAAATCTTTAAAAGAATCGTTTAATTTACTTATTTCAAAGATTTCGTGATCATAAAATTTAACTAAATCATCAATTAAACCTATATCTTCTACGTTAACTTTCTGTTCCTTATAAATATTGCTTGATAAATGCTTTTGTATGAACACATTTACTAGTGAACATCTATTTTCAATTTGAGATAAAACATCTTTATCTAGCTCTAAAAAATTAAAGTCATTGATGTTTGAACTAACGTCTGTTTTATCTTTAGAATTTAATTCATTTTCAGCAAACAACACACTAAATCTAGTCAATTCATCAGTTAATTTATCTTTAACTGCATAATTATCATTAAATTTAACAATAAAAGACTTCATTGCTTCAATTTTTGATACAACTTTCTTGATTATTGAGAACTCATCATAAAATACTTGAGATTGTATTGAGTCAATCTTAAATGTTGTTTGATTGATGTTTTTTTCAATATCACTAATCGATTCTCTTAATTTTAATGACTGATTTTCGAGTTCACTAACCTCTTTAGCACATTCCTCATATTTTGAATTTGTTTCTTGTACCAACTTTATTGTTGTTTCATCGTAATGAATAGATCCACATAAAGGACAAGGTTTATTATCCTTTTTAAAATCCATTAGCTTTTTGCTATCACCTAAATATTTGTTAATTGAATTTAAGTAATTTAAATCATTTTGCTTAGATGATAGTAATACATCTAATTCTTCTAATTGAATTTTAATATTTTCAAGAAGCTGTTTTTCCTTATTGCATTGAACTTGTAGCTGCTGTAACTCAAATAATTTATTTTTAATTTCAACTAAAACATTTTTAATATCATTAGCCTTATTAGATATCTCAACAATGTCTTGAGAGTCTTCCTTTATTGAACGATTTAATTCACCTAATTGCTGACCTTTATTTAAAAGTACTGATAAATCATTACATTGCAATGAAGCTAATTCATTTAATAGTCTTTCTTGGTTTTTAACAAGATTTTTATTTATCGATTCAATATCTTCTTCTAATTTAATTACACTATTTATAATTTTTAATTTTTCTTGCTTATATTTACTTTTATCGCAAATCTCTTTTGTAAAATCATTTATTATATTGTTTAAATCATTATTTATTAACTTCAAATTTTCATTAATGTTAATATATTTAATAAACTCTTGGTTATTTTTTAAAAACTCTTCAATGCTTTGTTTTTCTTTATTTATCTTTTCAATATCATTATTTAAACTAATTATTTCAGCATCGATATTCTTAATTTCATTAACTTTCGAATCTAATTTTTGATTATCACCTTTTAAATGTTCTATTGTATTTTGAATAACATTATCTAAAACAATTGCTCTTTCTTTTTCTAAATCATATTTTTCTTTAAATTTTATAAAGTCATCATTTACAAATTTAAATAATGAATCAACTTTGTTATTTACTAATAAACTATCTTCGGTAATTGATAATCTAGCCTCTGTATCTTTTCTAGATTGTTCATTCTCTAATTTACGTTGTAGATTATTATTAAGTTCGTTATAAGGTTTAAAATATTGATTGAACAAATCATAATGACGCTTTACTTCTTTATATTTATTTAATTCTACATATTTATTGTTTTTAAGGTCCCTATATTCCCCTTGAATCTCAATTAAAGAATCTACAGTCTTATTAAACCTTTGAATAAAACTTTCATTTTTACTTATATTACTAAGTATTGAATTTAAACTATCTATATCCTTATTTAATATTTCTTGATCAGTATATAACCGCTCTATTTCATCAGCATTTACTAATTCTGTATAGTTTCTTAAATTATTTTCTAATTCATTTTTAACATCAATATATAAATACTTATGTAAAGCACTTACTCTTTGTTCTATTACATCATATTCTTTTAAATTAAATAATTCTTCTAAAATTTTAACCTTATCAGCACTATTTTTAGAAATAAAGTCCTCAAACTTACCTTGAGGTAAAATTACTATTAATCTAAATTGCTCCCAACTTAAACCAATTAACTCTTTTATATGTACATCAATTTCTTTTCCCTTTGTCTCTACTTTTTCACGATTTCCATCTTGATCTATTCGGTATAAGGCTCTAGTTTTGTGTGTATTTTTTATTTTTTTCTTTAATTCCCATACGGCTACATATTTATAACTATCGATACCTATAAACTCAACTTCAGCAAAAGCCTCCTTTTTGCCTTTAGTTAAAATATTTAATGGCGAGCTTTTAAGAATACCATTAATCGTATCTTTCTTATTACCGACGTCATCAATACGAGGACATTTATCATATAAAGCTAAGCAAATAGCATCAAGAATTGAACTCTTTCCAACCCCATTTGCACCACATATTGAAAATAATTTACTTCTCTCAAATATAACGCTCTCAAAATCAATCATAAATTGAGTAGCAAGCGAATTTATATTAGCGGCTTTTAGCTTAGTTATTTTCATTTACGTCTCCAAATATTGAATCTAATAGTGTTTGTTGTTCAATTTTTAAATTATCCTTTTTATTTACTAACGACGTTAAAGTCATGTCCTTATCATCCTTTATAACAGACAATAAATTTAAAATTTTTAATTTCTCATTATCTTTAAACTTGTCTTCTTCTGGAAATCTATCTATAAACATCTCAAACATTTTTAAAGGATCATCTATATTACTTTCATCTAGATTTAGTTCCTTATATGCTAGTTGTTTATCTTCTAATTGTTTTTGATACTCTTTGTTAAACTCCCATGAAACAATTCTGAAAAAACGATGAAGGTCATTTTTTTCAATCATTTTTAGAATAAGATCATTCACCTTACTTCTTACTGTAAAATCTTCATCATCACAGTTTCCTTTGATAATTACTTTGATAAAAGGACGTAATTCTTCATCAATAAAATTTATACTCTCACTCTTTTGCTTTTGTTCATTTATTGCTTTTATTAACACATCCTCTAAACAATCTACCTCTACACCGTCTATATCTGGTATTAGTTTAAATTCAACAACACGATTTATTTTGTCTTGTCTTATATTATCAATAAAAATATTACAATCTTCTTTGTAATTATCTTTAACAACATCAAAAAGATTAACTTTATGACTATATTTCAACTCGTTAAAGTCATTACAAAAGATCGAACCTGAGTAAAAAATATTAGTTCCTTCTTGAACTCTATATGACTTATGTATGTGACCTAATGCTACATAATCATACATAGCAAGACTATTTGAATTTATAGATTCAACACCACCAATATCATTTAACGCACAAGCTAAAGACATGCTTTCGACTGTTCCATCATATACTTTGGTTCCATGTGCTGAACAATGTGCTAGTGCAATGATTGGAGGACACTGATTTGTGTTGCTATTAGATTGCTTATGTTTTTCATTTATAGATTTAACTATATATAAGTTTAATAGCTTCATATGTTTAGATAAGTCATTTTGACCTAAATCAACTGTTCCCTCTAATTCTTCTTCACTGCTAATTCCTAATTGATTTAATAAAAATTTTACTATTAAGCTATCAAGACTTTGAAAATACGGAATTAATACAACATATGACACAATATCATTCTGTTCATTTGTTATTGGATAGACCATTTGGGATAAATCAATTACTTTTTTATCATCCTCTAAAGTTATAGGAATATCATTTAATAAATGTACTTGTTCTGTTAATAAATCGAAGTAATGCTTGATAATTTTAAACCTTACCCCCTTATCATGATTTCCAGATATGCCAAATATCTTAATTGATTCGTTTGCTTTTATGCTAGCTTTTATAAAATCAACAAATATTTTTTCATCTTCACTTGATATTTGTTGATTCTGAAAAATATCACCACTTATTAATAATACATCTATATTATTTTCTTTAATCTTAGAAACAATATCACTTAAAACTAACCTTATTTCTTTACTTCTTCTATACTTAGATAAATCCGTTCCTAATATACATGAATTACTCTTTCCAATATGCAAGTCAGCTATATGCATAAAAGATAATTTTGAATTCATTTTTTGGCTCCTTAATGCTTTAAACGAAATTTAATAATTCAATTTAACAACATTCATATTATAGCTAAACCTTACTTTAATAAGTAACACTAATTCTTAAATTGTGAGATTGAATTTTACAAAATAAATAATGAAAAAAAAGAACTATAGAACCCAAACTCCCGTCACTCTAGTATCTAATTAGAAAGTATTTTTACTTTTTCTAAATTTTAATGTTTAACTCCTTATTTTATCAACGTTTTTTAATTTCATTTATTGCAAAATCTTTCAATTTAGTATACCATAGTCCAT
>JAXJQF010000053.1:0-2832 GCA_036311285.1 Ruminobacter sp.
CAAGAGTCAATTCAGAAGATATTTTCATTAGATGAATTTAAATATAAAGCAATGATAAATATCGTTGTAAATATTAACACTTCAGAAGGTAATAGAATTTTAGGAGATAAGAACATAACTTTAAGTGGTAATGAGTTTATCAACATTAAGTTACTTGATAACCTTTTTGAGATAAACACTCATGCGTTTTTGCAAATCAATCTAGAACAAACTAAAAAACTGTACCAATATGCAATAAATGAGTTGAATGTTTGTAAAGATGATAATGTATTAGATTTATATTGTGGCGCAGGAACTATAAGTCTATACCTTGCTCGATTTGTTAAAAATGTAATAGGTATTGAATGTGTTCCAAGTGCTATTGATAATGCAAAACTTAATGCTAAGAACAATAGTGTTTACAATGCAACTTTTTATTGTGGAAATGTTGAAGATGTATTACCTTTAATTAATCTAAAAGAAGAAATTATCAGCGCTGCAATATTAGATCCTGCAAGAAAAGGTTGTGAGCAACAAGTCTTTGATACACTTGCTTCAAATAATATAAACAAGATCGTTTACATCTCATGTAATTACAAAACACAATATCGTGATATTCAATATGCCAAGAATTTAGGGTATCAAGTAAAGTCATTTAAAGTATTTGATTTATTCCCACATACTAAACATGTCGAGACGGTAGTGCTCATGTCTCGAAAGTAATATTTTTATAATGTATCTATTTTAGGTTTAGTTGCTATTACTAATATTAGGGATAAATGCTACTTCGACTTTATCTGTTCGTAGATCAATTAGATCGTCGTTTTCATCAGCGTTTAGTTCTTCTATTTCTTTATTATACTCTTGAGCTAAAGCATTATACATAGAAACTATAGAAGCTTTAATTTGGCTAGGTATATTTGCTACTGTTCTTAGATGCTTAATAAAGTTTGTATCCTTAAATGATTCAAAAAGCTTATCAATTATTACGCCATGCTCTTCAAGAGTGCTTTCGTGTAAAAATAGAGAGATATAGATATCAACACTGTTGTTGTATTCATCATGTTGAACAGGGGTATCTAATATTATGATGATTATTGTTTCTTTAATCTTCTCAGGAACAAATACGTGTGGAATTGCTACACCATTGGCAAGGTAGGTACTACCTAAAGATTCTCTTTCTTGGATTATTGCTAATAATTCATCTTCGGGGATGTTTATGTTTATACTTGCTTGCTTACAAATAATTTCGAAAGCTCGCTTTTTACTGTAACAAAAGACAGGGCTTAACACACTGTCTTTTGGTATTAAATTTTCTAAAGAAAAATCAGACATTATCTTGTAATTTTCTCTTTATATTTCACTAACTGACGCTCTAACTTATCTGCAAGTAAATCGATTGCAGCATACATTGTTTCCGCACTTGCGTCAGCGAATAATTCGGTACCATTTACACCAATTTTTGCTTCAGCCTTTTGGTCTAGGTTTTCGATTGATAAAATAACATTGATTGACTTTACGTATTCTTCTAGTCTCTTCATATGTTCCATTTTTTCGATAACATAACTACGTAATGCTTCAGTCACTTCAACGTGATGTCCAGTAATATTTATTTGCATAGGCAATCTCCCTGTGAGATAACATTCATTAGACCTATAATTAATAAGACATAGGTTTTGTATACATTATTTATTGTAGTAACAATATAGATACAAATCTATACCATAATTATCGAATAGTGATAAATGCCGATTTTTTTTATCTATTATGTTAACAAGTATGCAAAATTCAAAAATAAATTTAAGGTAAATTTTTAAAAATGTATAAAAAGTATACATTTATTCCTTTTGTTTTTAAAGGGATTACGAAAAATTATTTTCATTCAAGTATTGTAAATCAAGTAATTCTGTTGACAATTATAAATATTCAAATAAAATTTACTTGTTTCCGTAGCTTAATTGGATAAAGTTTTTCCCTCCGAAGGAAAAGGATGCGAGTTCAAGCCTCGTCGGAAACGAAGGTTAAAATTGTTGATAAATATTCTTACATACAATCATCATCTAATTGTTATTTATATTCTTTCATTTAGAAATATAATCGTCATTCTATTTATTAGCTACAAAATCATATACATACTTAAGTCTTACTCATAGTTATAAACATACTTATGCATAACATTGTGGATTAACTGTTAATGAAACATTGCTGTGTACAAAAGATAATCAAAATAAAATTAAAATTTTTTTTAAATAACTATAGATTTTTTGGAAATTCACTATTTTTAGTATTAATTATGTGTGTAAATTGTGAATATGAGTTTTTTTGTGTTTAAGTCTAAGTAGTAACGTTATGTTAATAAACATACGTGATTACAAAGTAATCAGTATGTTTTATTTTATTCACAAAAGTAAGAATAGTTGTGAATAATTTTATAAATGGTCTTTTCAGTAATGCTCAAATAAGATAATTTCTCAAACATGAATAAGCATAACAACACTCAATGGAACTATTCTAGTAAACAGTGTATGAACAATGAGTACATTGAACAAGTATATATTTAGTATGAAAGTATTCAATTAGATGAAGTAAGGATATATTGATAATGAAGATAATTATAATATTGACAAGAACTCAGATAGAATGGAACTGATGATAATTGTTTAAGGAGTAATTAGAAAAATACACAGATTTAAATCTGTGTATTTCTATTAACTATAGCGAATAATCTAATATGCGGGTGTGACATAAAATTCGTGTATTCCTGTTAAGTCTGTTAATATTAAAGACTTAATTGGAGTTATATGAATATGGCAAAAAAAGATATTAAGCGAAATCCAGCTGCTGAAAAAATTG
>JAXJQF010000054.1:0-1621 GCA_036311285.1 Ruminobacter sp.
ATTAATCAGGCTGATATAAGTAAAATAGAAAATGGTACTAGAAATCCATCATTGAACCTATTAAAGAGACTAGCTGATGGTATGGGAATGTCTTTAAAAATAGAATTTATTCCTAAACAGCAGGCATAGCAAATTGTAGTAAAGTGAACGCGAACTATGGCTATATAAAATGCTCGAAAATTATTTTTTAAAGCTCTCGACCATTGTAGCGTGAGCTTTTTTAATATCTGAAAAATCAACGGGGCTACAAATATCAAGTTTAATATATATTCGATTAGTAGACCTTCAGATTTTAACTACTATCAGACTACTTTTCACTTTTACAAAATGAGTGTTTTTGGATATTTATGGCGTTTCTGTTATAATTCAAAAAGGAATTTCTGCATTGTTTGAGATCCGACAAACCTTGTAGAAAGAGCCTTTTCTCGGAAATTTAGGGGTGTCAATAATGACAATAAATGTAAAAGTCAAACTAAAAATGTATATTTTCGCCAATCTCAATATGACTATAAATTTTCCTCCTTTGTTAAATCAATTTTTCCTTTTATACGACAAGATTGTCCTGTAATTTTAATAATTTCACAATGATGAATAATACGATCAACTATAGCTGATGCAATAACATTGTCTCCAAACACTTCTCCCCATTTAGAAAATGGTTGATTAGTAGTAAAAATCGTAGAACGTTTTTCATATCGTGCTGCAATCAACTGAAAGAACACATATGAAGCATCTCTATCTGTTGGCAAGTATCCTATTTCATCTATTAATAATAGAGAATATTTTAAGTAGTGTTTTATAATCTGTTCTATTCTTTGTTCACCTATAGCTTTCTTTATTTTTGCCATTAAAGTAGAGAAATTTATAAAGTATGTCGAATACCTTAAACTTGCAGCCTCAACTCCAATTGCTATTGCCAAATGGGACTTTCCTACACCTGGAGACCCCATAAATACAATGTTATTGTGTTCCTTCATAAAGCGCAGTGTAGCTAAATCCTCAATATAACTTCTATTTATTTGAGGTTGATAATCAAAATCCTTTAATGTTTTTACGAAAGGGAAGGATGATATCGTAATATTTATTCTTTTAGCTCGTTCATCTCTAAAAACGATTTCCGAACTAGTTAATTTTTGAAAATTTCTAATGTAGACAAAGGTTGTTTAGCTTTGTTATTTTGGTCAAAAATAACAGGCAACATTTCTTTCATTTTATCAATTCGAGTTCTTCTAAATTATTTAAAACTTGGTTATAAATACTCATATTAGTCTCCGATTTGGTCATATATAGAAAGATTTCTATTACATATATTTGTAATCAATTCTTCGTTATTAATGTTTTGAGAAACGAATTGTTTATAATCTTCTAGTCTATAGTTAAATTTCTTTCGACTAATGTGATGCCTACATATCTCTACATGATATTCATCAAATATAATGATGTTGTTATTATTAATTTGAAAAAAACATCTAAATTTATATACTGTGATGGAACAGAATATTTCTTTTCGTCTACGTTAATCATTGATTCTGAAGTTACTTTTCTCTTATTTGGCTTTAAGTTCAAGTATTCTTCGAATATATCTAAATTAGGTAATGGATTTAAATATTTCTGTTCTTCC
>JAXJQF010000055.1:0-5228 GCA_036311285.1 Ruminobacter sp.
AGATATATGCTCCAGGTTTGTGGAAAAAGCATGATGTAAATAATGATGCTTTTAAATCTCTTAGGTTATCATTAAAGCAAATGGGTGAATTTGTTTAGAAGAGGGAGAAGTTTGGCTCTTTTAAAAATTCATTTATTCCCAAATAACGAGAAAGGAACTAACTTTTGGTTAGTTCCTTCTTGTTTATATGGGGATATCTTTGCGGTTACATTACAAATAGTTTTAGTACAATAATTGCTAATGCAAATGTAATGATACTCACTAAAGCTCCAGATTTTAATAGGTCAATATTCTTTATATGACCTGTAGCGTATGCTAGGGCATTTGGTGGGGTGCTGATTGGTAAGCTCATACCAAACGACATAGTGAATGCAAGGATCACAAATATATGAGTGATATTAATGCCTTCACCTAGGTTGATGTTTTGTAATACAGCAACAGAAATTGGAAGCATTAGGTTAGCTGTTGCAGTATTTGATATAAAGTTAGAAGCTAACCAAGCAATAAAACATAGTAGACAGATAATTGTGAATGCATTTGTATCTACATTGTCGACGGTATGAGCAAGCACAGAAGCAAGTTTTGTTGATGATAAAGCGTCACCTAATGCTATACCACCAGCTACTAACCAAATAACATCCCAATTCATTGTTTTAATGTCTTTTGCTTTAATAATACCAGTAGACGTAAATATTAGTATTGGAACAAGAGCTACAACATAACTATTGATCCCATGAAGTTTTTCAGTCATCCATAATAAGATTGTGCCAGCAAAAGTAACATACACAATGTAAGCTTGTTTGCTCTTCATGAAGTTTGCATTTAAATCTAATTCAATTCTATTTTGCTTGAACGGGAACATTAGGCATAGAATTGTCCATGCAATAAAAATACATGCAACTGCAAATGGAAAACCAATTGACATCCATTCGAAGAAACTAATAGAGTTCTCAGGCATGTAACTTAGAGCAATGGCATTTGGAGGTGTTCCAATTGGTGTTGCAATACCACCAATGTTAGCAGCAAAAGGAATTGCTAAAACCATGCCTTTAATACCAGGTTCTTCTTTCCCAATTGATAATAATACAGGAGCTATCATTGCAAGCATCATTACTGCTGTAGCTGTATTGCTCATGAACATCCCAAATGTACCTGTGATACACATAATACCTAGGACTATAAGTTTAGGGTTTGAACCAAATGGTTTTAAAAGGAAGTTAGCTAGATTAACATCAAGTTTATACTTGGTAGCTCCTATAGCTAAGGCGAACCCTCCAAGGAAAAGAATGATAACAGGGGAACTAAAGCATGTGAATATAGCTTTGTAGCTAAGCATATGTTCTTTGTCGACACTCTTTAAATAGTTACAAATAGGGGTTAGCCCCGAATCCGATATTACAAAGCATAACAGTGAGATGATAACAATTGAGGTGGCATAAACAGGTATTGGTTCAGATAACCAAAACAATGCTCCTCCCACAAATATTACTAGTAAGATATGTTGAACAGGAGTTAATACTAGATAATCTGTCAAAAATGATGGAAGTATTGCAGTTGCAATACAAATTAAGGAGATTACGATTAGTTTGATAATATTGTTTCTCAGTGTATTAGTCGTTGCTTTTACACTAGTGGTGTTATTAGTGTTGTCAGTCATGTCATCACTTCTTAAATAGTTAATTTGCTTTGTTTAAAAAAATATCTTTGTATATATTTTTTGTATATTCAGTACTAAATAGTATTGAATATATAAAATATAACAATCTAATAATATGCATAAAGATAATAAAAGAAAAGGAATTTAAATTGAGGTTTTATATATGGTCACAAATTATTCTTAGAATTTTTAATATAAACATTTATTTATGAGAATTTTGTCTAATTTTAAAATAGTAAATAAATGCTTATATGTAGAAAGTTTAGTTAGGACGCTGACAATATTTAATTCCAAAGTTACGACAACTGATTGATGTAAAAATTATTAGAAATACAGTTTTACGGAATCAGACTGTACAAGTTTTCAAGTTTTTGGGTTATTTTCTCATTCCCTATAGCTTTATTTGCAATTTCTTCAAATTGTTTTTCAATACGATCCTGGTATTTAAGGATTCTTTCATTAATTACGTTTTGATATCCTTTTAAATGATAAGTACTGATTTTGTTTGGGCATTCATGAAGCATGTAGTCTAATACAAACTCAAAGGATTGATCTTTTAACTTGATGATTTCATTGTTTAGCTGAAGGTAGTCTCTTCTGCTATTCGTAATCTTTATAAACTTATGGTCTTCATATACTTGGTCTACCTTATTATTTATTAAAAGGCTATAGATATCTAAATATTTATTGTTTAGAGCATCTTGTGCCTGGTGTAAGTAATCGTAAAACAGTTCTTGTTGAATGAAGTCTTTGATGTACTTATTTTTAAGTTGTTCAATTTCATTTAAGTTGTATTTTGTAAATTGAAGAGGGATATCTTTAAGAACAGTGTTTACGCAAAATAGTGTAGAACCATATTTAGGGAGTACAAAAATACTTTTATGATTTTCAATTTTTGAGTTTGAATTATCTATAGCTGATTTTAAATCGATACCTACAATATCTGATACAGTATCAAATAATGGTAAGAATACAAAAAAAGAGTCATCAGTAATTGCAATAGTAAATTTATTATTGTTTCTTAAGTCGGAAGGGAAACGATATTGTTTATTTATGAAGTACGATAACAGCTTAGGTTGTTTTCTTAGTAGATCCTGATAGATGTTATATACATAATCAAGTAATGTAATATTGTATGAACTTTCCGGTTTTATTAAAAATCCATCTCCACTAATCGTATTGCTAAGCTGTTTAAATTTGCCTTCAAATTCTAATGGATAAACTTGTTTAAAAAGCATTGCAGCTTTTAATAATGTTTTGAAGCTTGATACTTTTTTGTATGGAGTAAGAAGATTTGGAAGAAGTAAGCGAGCACAAAGTTTTTTGAACATCGCAATGCTTCTTAAACCTGAGAAGATTATGTGTTCATGTTTATTTATGATATTTTTTAATAATTCACCTGCTTGAGTATAGGAGATTGCATTGTTCACGATCTCTGTGTAATCTTCACTAAATGAAATTGCATATTTAGGGGAAGGGGCATAACCATATGGAGGAGTGATAACAACTCTCTCTTTACAATACCCTTGGTTGTTTAAATTATTATTGTCATAAACTTCTATATATTCAAGAAGCCATGGTTCTAGCTCTTCATTGTATGGTGTAAGGTGAATAAATATCATTTTATTATCTGTTATTAATGTTAAAGTTTATTTAAATTGGTTTGTTGTTTCGTCGTATGCAAAATTTATTTTAGCTAATCTTTCTACTAATATTGCTTTATCGATTTCATAAGCTTTACATAGTTCGTCTAGAGTGATGTTTTCATCTCTTAGTTTCATATTCACCATTGAATATAAAATGTAAGGATCTGTTGTTTTGTAATTTTCAAAAGCCATTTTAAAATCCTTTATGATTTTTAAATTAGAAATCTTTTAAATTATTTTGATTGTTTTTGTTTTTAATTGATTCTATTGGATTATATCTTAAAAGTATTTATAGTACAAAAATATGATTATCAATTTCTACTTATTTTGAAGTTAGAATGTAAAAATCCTAGACTGCTTTATTGTAAGAACAATCTGCGGTCTAGGATTTATAATGTTTTGATATGCTTCAGAAATTAGTTATAGATAATATCAATAGAATTAGCTATCTTAGTTCCTAGCTTAACAGCTTCTTCAACTGTTGAACCGTTTGTAAGAACTACACCTAATCTTCTGTGTCCTTGGATTTCTGGTTTGCCAAATAATCTGATTTGAGAATTTGGTGCAAATTGTAAAGCTTCTGATATGTTGTTGAAGCTAATGTCCTTTGAAGAACCAGTACCTAATAATGCTACAGAAGCAGATGGATTGTATAGCTTGATTTCTCCAATTGGTAAACCTAAGATTGCTTTTACGTGTAAAGCAAATTCACTTAGGTTTTGAGAAATCATAGTAACCATACCAGTGTCATGTGGACGAGGTGAAACTTCACTGAAAATTACTTCATCGCCCTTGATGAATAACTCAACCCCGTAGATACCGTAACCATTTAAAGCATCAACTACAGCTTTAGCAACCCATTGAGCCTTTAGAATGATATCATCACTCATTGGGTGTGGTTGCCAACTTTCTCTGTAGTCACCGTCTTCTTGTCTGTGACCGATTGGAGCACAGAAATGGAAACCGTCAACAGCGCTTACTGTTAATAGTGTGATTTCGTAGTCGAAATCTAAAAACTCTTCGATAATAACTTTTTCTTTGTTACCACGAGCTTCTTCATGAGCGATCTTCCAAGCCTTTTTAATTTGGTCTTCAGTTTTAACAATACTTTGACCTTTACCTGAAGAACTCATTACTGGCTTGATAACACATGGAAGACCAATTTCTTTTATGCCGTTTACAAATTCTTCATAGTTGCTTGCAAATCTGTATTTAGAAGTCTGGATCTTTAGTTTTTCAGCAACTAATGTTCTGATGCTTTCTCTATCCATTGTAGTTAGAGCAGCAAAACTACTTGGAACAATTTTATAGCCTTTCTTTTCTAATTCAACAAGCTTAGCTGTTGCGATTGCTTCAATTTCAGGGATGATGTAGTTAGGCTTTTCTTGTTCTACAATTTTTTCTAATTCATCGCCATCAAGCATGTTGATTACGTGGTAATGATGTGCAACTTGCATAGCTGGAGCGTTTTCATAACGGTCTACTGCTACAACTTCAATCCCGTAACGTTGTAATTCGATACAAACTTCTTTACCTAATTCGCCGCAACCTAATAACATTGCTTTAGTGGCATGAGGACAATATGGAGTTCCAAGCATATAAAAAACCTTTAAATAATGACGATTTATGACCAATCTCGTTATTACTTTAATTAAAACACATTGGAAAAATGTGTTTTAAAGTAACTGGAGTACTATTATTTCTATTATTTACTAAACTATTTAAATCTGTATCGCACTGATTTATGTTTTAATCAGTAAAAATAAGCTCAACAAGTTAATTTGTTGACTATGTAAATTATATTTGATTTTAGCATTAATTAGTTAGCATTACGATAAAATTATACCAAATATATATTTATTTATAGTTATTTTATAGGGTTGACTGTAGTTTTTTTAACCTAGATTATAAAAATTTATTTTGGA
>JAXJQF010000056.1:0-13876 GCA_036311285.1 Ruminobacter sp.
GTGTAAAACTCGATGGTAAACAATACATCATGATTCTAGATGACGATGAAGCTGATAAACTTGCATTGCATTGGGAAGAATATTCAGATGTTAAGGCTCTTTATGTTTCAAAAAACGTTTTATTTACCACAGAACAAAATATCATATTTAAGGATGTAGAAATACATATCATTCCAGATTATTACTTTAATTTCGAATTAAGGGAGGTAGGAGAATCATGGTAAACGGTATTGCATTAAATTTATTTGATTTTCAAGAACAAACAGTAATGCGTTTACTTGAACTCACTACTGACAGTTGTAAGAAACAAACTATTGTTGTGAAATCACCTACTGGTTCTGGTAAAACAATAATGTTAATTGATTTTGTTGAGGAGTACTTGAACAAGATTAATTCAAATACAGCGTTTATTTGGCTTTGTCCCGGTAAAGGTGATCTTGAAGAACAAAGTCGTCAGCGTATGACGAGTGTCGCACCTCATAGGAATACACAGAATTTATTTGACGCTCTTAGAAATGGATTTCCTACTGAGAGCGTAACTTTTATCAATTGGGAGTTAGTAACCAAAAAAGGAAATACTGCTATTAGGGAAGGCGAGCGCAAAAACCTATACGATCGAATCGCGGAAGCTCACCATAGTGGAATAGATTTTATCGTAATCATAGATGAAGAGCATTCTAACAATACAGCAAAAGCTAAAGATATCATTAATCATTTTGCCGCAAAAAATATTGTTCGTGTCAGTGCTACGGCAATTGAAAACAACCAATATGAGTTCATCAAAATAGATGAATTAGACGTTATCGATGAGGGGTTGATAACTAAAGCTTTGTACGTTAATGAAGGCGTCGAAGATAACATTAAAATTGATGACGACTATGATTATTTGTTGGACTTAGCTGATGCCAAAAGAAAGAGCATTGCTGCACGCTACAGGGAGTTATTACCCGAAGGAAAGATTATTAGACCTCTAGTTTTAATCCAATTTCCTAACGGTCAACCTGAGACTATCGTGGCGGTAGAAAAGAAGCTTGAGTCTATGGGATATACATACGATAACGGAATGGTCAGCAAATGGATGAGCGAAGAAAAAAGAGAGCTCCCAGAAAATTTGACAGATAATGATGGAATTCCGGTATTTCTTCTGATGAAGCAGGCCATAAGTACGGGGTGGGATTGTCCTCGAGCAAAGATTCTAGTTAAGTTACGTGAGGGTATGAGCGAACAGTTTGAAATTCAGACAATTGGTCGTATTCGTCGAATGCCAGAAGCAAAACACTACGATGATGAATTGCTTGATTATTGCTATGTTTATACGTTCGATGAGAAATATAAGAATGGACTTCTTGCTACTATGGATAAAGCATATGAGACTAGACGTCTGTTTTTGAAAGATAAATGTAAAACATTCACCCTTGAAAAGGAATTGAGAGATCGTGATTTTAATGGTTTAGGTGAACGGGAAGTATTAAATCGTATTTATGATGCTCTTGTTGAGAAATACCATCTTACGTCAGATAAAAAACGTAACAGGCAGATTTTTACAGAAAATGGTTATGTCATCGGAACGGAAATATTCGGTAATGCCCTACAGGGAACATTCGCTCGTACCGATGCCGTTGCTACAGCAAATACATTTTTAACAACACGTAAGGATGTGAATACACATAAGCACGGTATGCAGCTTTTGCATAGTACAGATGCGATTAAGACGTCTATTGGGATGTCAACAAATAAGGTGAAAACTATACTGGAACGTTTGTTCCGTAAAGGTGGTAATCAAAAGAAGAAATTATTATCGTTGGATACACCTGAATTTTATTCTTTCGTTATTAACAATGAACGTACGTTAAGGCATGAGTTTAGGGAAATAACTGCCGATATGGGGGTGTACTATGCACCTGGATTTTTTATAGAGCCTAAAGTAGCTGAGTTTAAAATTCCTGAACAGGACTTCTTCAAATACGATTCAGGGGTAAAGAACGAAGTAGAGTATCTTTCAAATGCCTACGAAGAATATACATCTGGATACGCAACATCGCTTGTAAGGAGTAATTCTGAACAGTTGTTTGAGCAGTATTGCGAAGGGCGCGATGATATTGATTGGGTATATAAGAATGGTGATTCAGGACAGCAATACTTCTCTATTGTTTATTTAGATTCGCTTCAGCATCAGTGGCTGTTTTACGCAGATTATATAGTCAAGAAAAAAGACGGCACCATATGGGTTATAGAAACCAAGGGCGGAGAATCAAAAGGAAAAGATAAAAATATTGACATTCAAATATATAACAAGTTTATTGCCTTTAAAAACTATGCTAGCAAACATAACCTTAAGTGGGGGTTTGTTCGCGATAAAGATAATCAGCTTTATATCAATAATACAGAATTTGCAAAGGATATGTCTGATGAACACTGGGAACCTTTAGAGAAAAAATTTTAATTTAGAGTAATTTAACAGTTGCATAAAAGTTACGTTGAAGTTTTCAACGTAACTTTTTATTTTGGGGAAGCTATTAAATACGAAAAAAATATTAACTTTCGGAAATCATAACAATAAATTTACACTATGGCTAAATTTGTAATATAGATCTAGTTCATTAATCATTTGATAGTAGTACACTCTCCTACGGTTATTTATTGTTTTTTGGAGAGAAGTTATGATTACACCTGATGATGTAAAGGTAGTCAACTACGCTGAATTTAATTTAGATAGTAAAGAAACGGAATTAATATCAAATCATACAGTTAACACATGGCAAATAGATAGATCAGTTGCAGTAAAAAAGTCGGACACCTCATTAGGTAAAACAGCTGAAATGGCTTTTATTAAGTACACCGAAAAGAACTTAGTAAATTTCGAATATTTGCCATATGATCGTATTAGAAATGATAATTTTTTGAAGCACGCTCCATTTGATGGGCTTATTTTCAGAAAAAATATTGATAGAGGTGTACTAAATTCCTTAATAAAGGATATTATTTCTCAAGTTTCAACTAGTGGAACAGGACAAATTGATGATCAGCTAAAACAAAAGTGTTTAACATCGCATGTTTATATTGTTGAAATAAAATCTACAAGGGTGGCCCCAAGACACTTTAGCCGCGGCGTAATTGATTTACAAAAGATTCTTACGGATGATTTTTTGGATTATCCTAAATATTTAAGGACGGACACTTATAATTCTATTAATGATTTAGATGATTATCTGTATTATGTTAACAGAAGGTTTTCTTCACATTTTAGCAAGGAAGATATTCTTGTTATAGAAAAAAATAACATGAAACACATATATGTGCGAGTTTATATAGATGAGGCAAATTCACAGGCTTATATAATAGGTTGTATTAGCAATAATGGTTTTATTAGGAATTGTTCCATAAAAAAGATGCCGCAAAAAAACAAATCGGAATATGCCGTTTACCTTGCTTGTGGACTAGCCAAAGGAAATTCCATAGATATCTTGGATCGGCTTCCCTAAGGTAATTGATCGTTCAGTATGGGGGGGAAATTACGCCTCGACCAAAAAGAGTGTGTCAAGCTAAATGTGTAAGTTCCCTTTTAACAGAAAAAATATAATTTTTCTCATGTTAAATTTTGGCCTTTCGACCATCCCATACGTATAATACTGAGGCAGTGGGATATGTTCCCCTGAAAACGTTTGTTAGACGTATGGGATGACCTTGGTCGGTTTGTCGTTGAATTCCAAGACGGTCTTGTAGGTATTGACCCGTTCGGTTGCTTTCAGCGTGATACTGCGGTGATGTTCCCGAAAACGCAAAGGTTGTGACGCTTGAAAAGATGCATGTTTAAACATGTTCCCTCAATACGTCAGTAAATCCGACATCAATTAAAAGGTCTCGGCACACGTCGAGATGGTAGTGCTTATGTCACGAAAGTAATACCCTTGCAAACCCTTGATTTATAGGCTTTGCGATAAATTTTCAGGGTGTTTAAAAGAACTTATGTCTGTATCCCGTTACAACATACACGTATAGGGGAACATATCAACAGAGATACTTTTGGCTAAAATGTAATCAAAATTTACCGATGTGCAATCCGAACACTCGAGGTTAAGACAATTAAGGCTGTGGTGATTATGACGTGTTCCCAACACAACTTTGGGGTTGTGACTTCAGTAGATATGTTAAAATCGGCTGATTTTTTGAGCGGAATGAGTAGGGCTGTCAGGTGCTTTTGTGATAAGGTCTGAGCGTTTAGCAGAGCAGAAAAAAGAAAAGACCCATCATGAAGATGAGCCTTATGAAAAGATCTGCTTGGATACCAACTACTCATTGTCTCCGCCGGTTTCCACTATGTCACCGGTCTTGAACTCGATGGTCAGCCAGTCGGGATGCACTGTTATTTTCCTGATCCAGTGCCTTACCAGAGTCTCATCAAACTCCGTGAGCTCCGCGCTCTGACTTCTGATGAACTCTCTAAGATCCATGATGCGGCTTACGGTTTCGCCACGGCGGTTCCGGCTGTTCTCTAGTTCAGTCTGCTGTTCCCGTACCTTCTGAAGCTCTGAAACCACATGGCTGTAATTATTCCGGGATTCAGCTAGGCTGATGAGCTCCTGCTGAAGCTCCTCTTCCCATTTGCGTGTAAATGCCAAAATAAATATGTCAGTTTTCGCCAAGTTGAAATTGTTATTTTTTGGTAAAGTTGTTTATAGAAAACTCTAAAATTAACTAGAATATAATGTAACCTTTAATACCAATTTAGTGTACGTCATGATGTTCGCCATTAATGAAGATACTATCAGCATGTACTAATGTTCCCATAATCAAGAAACAAAAAGATATAATATATTTAAACATATAAATCTCCTAAATCACTAAGTCTTTAAATTATTGGATTTTGCACAAAATTTTACCGAATGCAAAAATTCGTTTATAATTACGGCTTTTAAAATCGGTTTAGTAGTTAATTCTACTCACTCACATTTAGGATAAAAAAATGTTTATAACAACTATAACATTCTTTGTATACATATTTGTAATGTTGGCAATTGGTGTTTTAGCAGCTAAATCAACAAAGTCATTAATGGACTACGTTCTTGGCGGCAGAAAACTAGGTCGTGTAATCACAGGTTTGTCAGCAGGTGCATCAGATATGTCGGGCTGGCTACTAATGGGGTTACCAGGTGCTTTGTATGTTGGTGGTTTATGTCAAGCATGGATTGCAATTGGTTTAACTATAGGTCAGTGGTGTAACTGGAAGTTTGTGGCAACAAGACTTCGTTCTTTTACTCAACATGCCTCAAATTCGTTAACACTTCCAGATTATTTTGCAGCAAGATTTAAAGATAAATACCGTATAACTTCAGTAGTTGCGGCTCTTATTATTTTAATCTTTTTCGTTGTTTATTGTGCTTCAGGCATGGTATCAGGAGCAAGATTATTTGAACAAACATTTGGGATGGAATACCAAACAGCATTAATTGTTGGAGCATTATCTACAATTTTATATGTTTGTATTGGAGGGTTCTTAGCTGTTAGTTGGACAGATGCCATTCAAGCTACAATGATGATTTTTGCTCTAATCATAACTCCAATTGTGATTATTATGGACATAGGTTCTTTTGCAGAAGCTAATGCATTAGTAGCATCAAAGAGTGCAGATATGTCAAACTTAGTTAAAGGTATGTCTGCTATTGGTTTTATGTCATTAGCTGGTTGGGGTTTAGGTTATGTAGGTCAACCACATATTTTAGTAAGATTCATGGCAGCTTCATCTGTTAAGACAATTCCAGGAGCTAGAAGAATTAGTATTAGCTGGATGATCTTCTGTTTGTTGGGTGCAATGATGGTTGGTTATTATGGTGTTGCTTTTGTATTAAAGCACTCTGAAGTAACTGTTAATAACCCTGAACAAATCTTTGTTATTGTAACTCAATACTTGTTTACACCATGGGTTGCAGGTATATTATTATCAGCAATTTTAGCTGCAATCATGTCAACTTTATCATGTCAGCTTTTAGTTGCGTCAACTACATTAACTGCAGACTTCTATCAACGATTAATCAGACCTAAAGCATCTCAAAGAGAGTTAATTGCTATTGGTCGTTTAACATTATTATTAGTTGCAGCTATAGCGTTTATAATAGCGTTAGATCCTAATTCTGGTATCTTAAAATTAGTATCATATGCATGGGCTGGTTTTGGTGCATCATTTGGTCCTGCTGTTGTAATTTCATTATTCTGGAAGAGAATGACTTTAGTAGGTTTAATCTGTGGTATGATTACAGGTGCTTCTACGGTAATTATTTGGGAATGTGGAAATTTCTTTGGTTTATACTCATTGGTTCCAGGATTTATTATTTCAGCTATTGTAATTGTAGTTGTGAGTTTATTGACTCAGAAGAAGAATGCTGAAGTTGAAGCGTTATTTGTAGAACTTGAGAACAATTATAAGAAAGAAATGATGTAGCATAAAGCTTCGATATTCTTAAAAGATAATAGCAAATAACGGAGGTTTTTCCTCCGTTATTTTTTTATTTCCTTACTAAGTAATTTTTATTAATTTAAAAATTTTTGAAAAAATTATTGAACTTGTTTACATGTTTGGTTGTCGTATCATTGGTAAAATCATATTTATATCCTTTTAGCTAGTACATATACAATTTGTAAGGTACTAGCTTTTTTTGCTCTTTAAAGTCTTATAGAAATTGATGTAATATATCTGCTATGAGTTGAGTGTTTTGTACAAGATATATAAGGATAATAAAATGGACAATGAAGTGGATTTAAGTAAAATTTTTAATAGTGACGACTACAAAGATATTTATGATGCACAGTATCCAAGTTTTCACAAATATCCCAAAATCACTATGAACGATAGGGCTGCACAATTTGCTTCGTTTGAAGCATTAGAGGGGTTGGAACAGGTATTGTTAGAACAAGCAAAAAGCGCAACTAGTAAGATTTCATTAGATGTAAATATGATGTCATTAGTGATTAAGAAACTTCAAAATTGGAAAGAAATTCTTGATTCAGGGGTAATGCCTATAGTAACTCACTTTGTCTGGGATGAAGGCAAGGATGTAAATACAGGACATTATATTCAAACAATGTGTAAAGCAAGAGTTATTGATGAAAATTCAGGTATTATAACTTTAGATGATAAATCAGAGATTTGTATAGATGATATTTTAGTTATCGAGGGGATTAGTGCTTAAAAAAATTAATAGTTATAAATAAAACTAGACTTTGTAAAGAATGTCCTTATTTAATAAAGAACATATGTTAAAAAGTCTAGTTTCGTATAATATCTGTTATTATCTTAGTTAAAGTTCAATTCTTTAAACTCTTTAATTTGTTGATATTCATGGTCTAGCTTAAGCTTTTTGTAGCTTTTTGCTAAAATGTCTAGAGTTTCCTCAATTTGTTCAGAGTCTTTATAATTTAATAAGATCTTTTGGCAACGTCTTGCACTAGAAATGTAAGCACCTTTCTTGTAATAGAACTTTGCAATAGCTAATTCATGTTTAGATAAAAGATCTTGAATGTGTACCATTCTTGCATACGCATCTGCTGCGTATAAACTTTTTGGAAAATCTGTATAAATTTTTCTGAAGTCAAAGAATGCCTGTTCAAAATAATTTGAGTCTCTCTCGTCATTGTCAATTCTTAAAAGGTCT
This sequence comes from Ruminobacter sp., assembly GCA_036311285.1. Lineage (GTDB taxonomy): Bacteria > Pseudomonadota > Gammaproteobacteria > Enterobacterales > Succinivibrionaceae > JAXJQF01. The sequence continues at coordinate 7,647 of JAXJQF010000056.1, forward strand.
AATAATCTATCTGTCCCCATTTGCATGTGTGTTAAACCACGCATGAAGTAAACATAGTCGATATGTTCGTCCGCAGGGTTCATGTGAATGAAGTTATTGATTTCAGCTAGAGCTAATTCATTTTCACGGTCTTTGTAATAAGAATAAATAAGATTTAATTGTACTTGGTGTGCATACGGACCAAATGGGTATCTATTGTGAATAGCCTCAAGGTATTCAATTGCTTTTGAGAAATTATCATCATATAAAGCTTTATTTGCTTCAATATATAATTCATCTGGAGTTTTATCAGGGATGAAGTCCATGTTTCTTGTTCCACAGCCGAACAAGAATAGAGTGCAGATCGAAGCTATAATTGAATTTATAATTATTTTATTCATATTTGTTTTTACTTTTTTGACTTATTTATTACTTACAGTTTTTCAAACACTGTCATAATACACGAAATGCAAAACAATTTAAATTAAAGAACGTTTAAGCATTGTTCTATAGATGAAATAAAACCTATGAAGTGTGCGATAGTTCTAATTTTTTTTATTTTGCCCAGATTGTAGTATATAATAGTGCAATATATAAAAATTATTTAATTTTTTAGTTTTAAATGAGGTGTTTTCGTGGCAGACAAAATTGATTTAATTTCTTCTGTGACATTAGAGTTACATGGTGCAAGATTAGACCAAGCATTAAGTGTTTTGTTTTCAGATTACTCTCGCAGCAAACTAAAGGATTGGGTGCTTGAAGGCAAGGTTACAGTTGACGGTAAGGTTGTAACAGTTCCAAAGGAAAAGGTGTTCGTTGATCAAGAATTACATGTAGACGTAGTTGTTGATAGTGTTGATGTATACATGCCTCAAGAAATGGATTTAAACATTTTATATGAAGATGAAGATCTTCTTGTTTTAGATAAACCTGCAGGATTAACAGTTCATCCAGGTGCAGGTTGTTATGAGGGAACTTTATTAAATGGTTTATTGTACAAGTATCCGGAAAGTAAGGATTTACCAAGAGCTGGTATTGTGCATAGACTAGATAAGGATACTTCTGGTTTAATGGTTGTTGCTAAGACCATTAGAGCAGTGCATAAACTAGTAAAACTAATTTCTAGACATGAAGTAGTAAGAGAATACGAAGCAATAGCCGTAGGTCATATGACTGCAGGTGGAATGGTTGATGCCCCTATTGGCAGACATCCAACTAATAGAATCATGATGGCAGTAAAACCAGAAGGTTTAGGAAAAGAAGCTGTTACTCATTATCGTGTTATGGAAAAGTTTAGAGCTCATACTAGATTAAGATTAAGACTCGAAACAGGTAGAACACACCAAATTCGTGTACATATGGCTCATTTAAAACACCCATTAGTTGGTGACCCTGTTTATGGTGGTAAACGTTCTAGATTTATTCCAAATGCGAGCAAGGAATTTACGCTAGCAATTAATACATTCCCTAGACAAGCATTACATGCTACGGTTCTAGAGTTTATTCATCCATTTACAGGTGAGGAGTTAAAATTTGAATCTCCAATTCCTCAAGATATGGTTGATTTGATTGAAGTGATTAGACAAGATACATTAGAAAACCCTAATGATATCGTTTGGGGGTAGAATCAAAGTTCAATGCTGACTAAAGATTGTTTTGTTTTTCCAGAATTTAAAGTAATTAGCAATAAAGAGAATGTTTGTGATAACGTTCAATCTTTGTTTACCACAAGAAATGGTGGTGTAAGTAATGGATGTTTTACATCTAACAATCTTGGTCTTCATGTAAATGATGATGAAAAATCTGTTCTAAAAAATCGTAAACGTTTAATTCAATTTATCAATAACAATTTTTTACAAAACCAAAATGACAATTCAATAACGATTAGTTGGATGAACCAAGTTCATTCAGATAAAGTGAAAGTCGTAAAGAATACTGCCGACGCTTTAGTCGTTGATGAAGTTGATGCACAGGTGACAAGAGAAAAGAATATCGCTTTAGCAGTTATGACTGCAGATTGTTTACCTGTTTTACTAAGAAGTATTGACGGTGATGTCGTGGCAGCAGTTCATTGTGGATGGAAGGGATTAGCCTCGAATGTTCTAGAAAATACAATTTTAGCAATGAATTGTGAACGAAATAAAATCATGGCATGGCTTGGTCCTTGTATTGGTGAAGAATGCTTTGAAGTTGGTAAAGAGGTTAAACAAATTTTTGAAGAGAAGAATTTGGCTTTGGGGAAATTCTTCAAACAAAAAGATGAAGAACATTATTTAGGTGATTTAAAGGGAATTGCAAAATTTATTTTAAATCATCTCAATGTATTTAATGTAAGTGTAAACGAAGAATGCACTTATTCAAATGTTGATAAATATTATTCATACAGAAAAGAAAAAATTACAGGTCGTATGGCTGGTGTAATTTGGATTCAATAAAAAAAATCTAGTTTAAACCTTGAATTATTTAAATTACTCTCTATGTATGTATATAGTAGAGGATAAAAAATAATCATTGTTTAGAGAGTATATAGAAGTTCTAAAAGCATTATTCTATAGTTGCATAGATACATATTTAACTACTGCTTAAACATATAAAGAATACATGATGATTATTTAGTTTAATTATAAAAATTAACATAAGATTACGATTTAAATAAGATTTTATCTTATTTAATGCAGGAGAAAGAAAAATGAAATTAGAACGATTTACAAATCATTTTCAAGATGCTTTATCAGAAGCTCAATCTTTAGTTATATCAAAGGATCAACAGTTTATTGAACCTTTACATATTGTTTATGCATTACTTGAACAAGATGGAAGTAGTGCAAGAACGTTGATTACTCTTTCTGGTGGTGATGCACAAGCAATAAATATTTTATTAGAAGAAGAAATAAATAAATTACCTGTAGTTAAGGGCATAGGGGGAGATATTCGTTTATCTCCAGCAACTGCAATGTTATTTAATGTTGCAGACAAATATGCACAAGATGCAGGTGATAATTACATTTCATCGGAGATGTTTGTAAAGGCTGCTTTTGTTGAGAATAACTTAATTAACAAGATTTTTAAGCAATGTAATGTTACGAAAGAAAAGTTAGACGAAGGTTTAAAGAAACTTAGACAAAGCGAGAAGGTTGACTCACCAGAGTCAGAAGGTAACAGAAATGCTTTAGATAAGTATACTATCGATTTAACTCAAAGAGCTGAAAATGGTAAGCTTGATCCTGTTATTGGTCGTGATGAAGAAATTAGAAGAGCTATTCAGGTTTTACAAAGAAGAACAAAGAATAACCCTGTGTTAATTGGTGAACCAGGGGTTGGTAAAACTGCTATTTGTGAAGGTTTAGCTCAAAGAATTGTAAAGGGTGAAGTTCCAGAAGGCTTAAAGAATAAAAGAGTTTTATCCTTAGATATGGGGGCATTGATAGCTGGTGCTAAATATCGAGGAGAGTTTGAAGAAAGATTAAAATCTGTATTAAATGCTTTGGCTAAAGAAGAAGGTCGAGTAATTTTATTTATCGATGAAATTCATACAATGGTTGGTGCTGGTCGTGGTGATGGAGCGATGGATGCAGGTAACATGTTAAAACCTGCATTGTCTAGAGGTGAGTTACACTGTATGGGAGCAACAACTCTTGATGAGTATCGTAAATACATTGAAAAGGATCCTGCTTTAGAAAGAAGATTTCAAAAGGTATTTGTAGGGGAACCAAGTGTAGAAAATACAATTGCGATACTTAGAGGTTTAAAAGAACGTTATGAAGTACACCATCATGTACAAATAACAGACCCTGCAATTGTGGCGGCTGCAATGTTATCTAATAGATATATTACTGATAGACAATTGCCAGATAAAGCAATTGACTTGATTGATGAAGCAGCTGCAAGTATTAGACTTCAAATAGACTCTAAACCTGAAAAACTTGATAGATTAGAAAGAAAATTAATTCAGTTAAAGATTGAACGTCAAGCAATTGCAAAAGAAAATGATGAAGCAAGTGTAAAGCGTTTGGCTTTAATTGATGAAGATATTAAAGAAATTTCAGAAGAATACGCAAAACTTGAAAAGGTTTGGAATATTGAGAAGAGTGGTCTTAAGGGAGTACAAACTCTTAAGGAAGAGTTAGAAAGAGCTCGTTACGAATTGGACGTTGCATCTCGTAAGGGTGATCTTGCTAAGATGAGTGAGCTTCAGTACGGCATTATTCCACAAATTCAAAAAGAAATTTCATCTGCTGAGAACAAGGAAAAGGATTCTAAGAATGAATATCAATTACTTAGAAATAAAGTAACTGATAATGAAATTGCTGAGGTTGTATCTCGAGCAACAGGTATTCCTGTTGCAAAAATGCTTGAAGGTGAAAAACATAAACTGTTAAACATGGAAAATGTTTTACACAAGAAGGTTATTGGTCAAGATGAAGCTGTTGATGCAATTTCTAATGCTATTAGAAGAAGTAGAGCTGGTTTGTCAGATCCTAATAGACCAATTGGTTCATTTTTGTTTATGGGACCAACAGGTGTGGGTAAAACAGAGCTATGTAAGAGTTTAGCTGAATTTATGTTTGATACAACAGAAGCTATGGTTCGTATTGACATGAGTGAATTTATGGAAAAATTCAGTGTGTCACGTTTAATTGGTGCTCCTCCAGGATATGTAGGTTATGACGAAGGTGGTTATTTGACTGAGGCTATTAGAAGAAGACCATATAGTGTTGTGTTATTAGATGAAATTGAAAAAGCTCATCCTGATGTATTTAATATTTTGCTACAAGTATTAGATGATGGTCGTTTAACTGATGGTCAAGGTAGAACTGTTGATTTTAAGAATACTGTAATTATTATGACTTCAAATTTAGGATCTGAAATCATTCAAGAGAATGCTTTGTCAGATTCATATGAAGAAATAAAGAAAAAATTATCTGCAGTACTACAAAAGAGTTTTAAACCAGAGTTTTTGAATAGAATAGATGAAACTGTAGTATTTCATCCACTTAGCAAAGATAATATTAAGGATATTGCTAAAATTCAGCTTAAAAAACTTCAAGAACGTTTGGCTCAAAATGGTTTTGAAATTGATTTCACTGAAAAATTATTGGATATTATTGTTGAATGTGGTTATGATCAAATTTTTGGTGCACGACCATTGAAACGTGCTATCCAAAATATAGTGGAAAACAAGCTTGCTCATATTGTGTTAAATGGCGGATTGATGCCAGAAAAGAAACAGTTTATAGATTTCGATGAGCAAAAAGAAGAAATAGTAGTAATTTAGTGAGTTATTAATGAAATATATATTACCAGTATTAGGATTAGTTCTATGTACATCTGCAAATGCAGAAATTTTAGGAAATAGTGTAAAGGCGGGAGTTGAAGCTTGGTATACCAACACTCAAGTCGATAAGATCGTACAACATGGAAATATTGATTACGATAAAATGAATTACACAGCTTGGGCTAGGGTAGAGCATATTTTACCAGTCGTACCTAACTTCTATGCTAGATATAATTACCTTGATACTGGTAGTAATAATGATAAACAAGATATGAATCATTTTGATATGGCTGCATATTATGAAGTATTAGATATTACTCCATTAAAGCTAGATTTAGGTCTTGGTGCAAAAGTTGGTCAATTTAAGTACGTAGTTGATAACATGACAGTGAATTATGAAAATGTGTTACCTTTTGCTTACGGTCATGCTGAATTAGAATTATTCCCTTCAGATTTTATTGTTGATGCAACTATTGAAGGTGTTAATGCTGAATTTTGGAAAGATACTAAGTTGATAGATGCTCAGATTGGAGTATCATATAAATTTGGTACAGATTTAATTCATGGAAGAGCGGGCCTTGGGTACAGATATATGTATATGACTCAAGAAGTGCAAGATAAGTATAATCCTGATACAGAAATTAAAGGTATTTATGCAAGTGTAGGTTTATATTTTTAAAAAAATTAAAAAAAATATAAAAAAGTGTTGACGAAATAAAAAAAGTGATTAAAATGCACATCACTTGCTTACAAGCTAAGTAAGAGTTCTTTAAAAACAAAATCTAGACAATCTGTGTGGGCACTGAATACTACGTTAGGTCGATTAAATATATATTTTTTAATTAAGACTTAAGATGAAGTATGAAGTGTTTATATAAATAGACAGAACCAAAATTCATATTGAGTCACAAACTTTACTTTTAAGTGAAGAGTTTGATCATGGCTCAGATTGAACGCTGGCGGCAGGCTTAATACA
>JAXJQF010000057.1:0-3703 GCA_036311285.1 Ruminobacter sp.
AAATGAATTTTTAAAAGAGCCAAACTTCTCCCTCTTCTAAACAAATTCACCCATTTGCTTTAATGATAACCTAAGAGATTTAAAAGCATCATTATTTACATCATGCTTTTTCCACAAACCTGGAGCATATATCTTTTCAATTTCATTATCTCCACTTAAGCAATCAACAAATCCCTTTAAAGCAAGCATTGTGCTTTCTAAGTTATCCTTATTCGAATCTGCAGCTACTACAAGAAATATAAATTTCTTATTATTTATTTCTCTATATCTAGGACGACATCTATCGATAAAACATTTCATCAAAGCACTCATTGAATAGAAGTAAACAGGCGTAACAAACATAATTACATCAGATTCAACCATTGTTTCCAACACCTCGTCCATATCATCTTTATGAACACACTTTCCGTTATGAGTACATGCATCACATGCTGTACAAAACTTTAGTTCTAAATCTTTTACATATACCTTAACAACCTTATGTCCTTTGCTTGTTGCCCCTTCAATAAATGAGTCAGACAAAGTATCACTATTACCACCTTTTCTAGGACTTCCTTCAATTACAATAATGTTCTTACAATTATAATTGGACATAACACTTTCCTTTATAGCAACAAAAACACATAGTTTTAAATTGGATTATTTGTTTTAATATTTTATAAATATTCTTAGCTAGTACTCTTATTATATAAACAATACATAAATAGTTTATAAAAATAGGTTTATATTAGCAATACATAGATATTGCTAATTTATTGATTAATAGAGCTGTTACAATTTATAGCAACTGTACAATTTACAGATAAATCTAATTACTTATAATCTTCTTTTCAAATGCTCTTTTCTTCAATAATTAGAGAAAGAATAAATCTTGTTTGATTTTAATGGTTTAACCAAGTGTTTTACAGCTTTCAACAGCTATTGCATATGCTTCCTTAAAGCCTGTCAACTTTATGTGGGAATTAAACAGTTTCTTATTCTGTTTAAAAAGCATATAAACACCTTTTTGTTCATTAGCAGATAAAAAGTTAAAAACATCCAAAAGATTGGATGTTTTATCAGAAGTTAATGAAGGAACAAGGACAAAGTCTCCGTGTTTTACTATAGCGTTTAATATATGAACGTTTTTCTTATTCCCTTTCTCCAAAGGACTAACTATTCTGTCGGAGAAAGTTACCATTGCATTACTTTTGGGATAAATAATATCTGTCGACAAATCTGGTAACTTCAAAAAAATAGATGGTTCTGGATGTGAATAACGACAGCTTACAATAATTGTCATTTTATCAAAAAAAGTTTCATCTGAATAAACAGCCTCTGCTATTGGGGCTGATTTCTTATAGGAAGTAGCTAATGAATTAGATGCCTCAACTCTCCACTTAACTTCAGTCTGTGTTGTTGTTTTGGCTTCACTATTAGTAGATGTAACTAATAACGTTAAACCAAAACCTATTACAACTAAAAATACTCTCAAAATAAATTGATACATTATATTGCCTCAAATTTAAAATTACGTTCTTAATTCATAATTTAAATCAACATCTACAACAATACTTTCTTATTATTAAATTATCATTTAAACTCTTGTTTTTTTTATTTTTATATTGTTGTTTTGTTGTGTAGATTTTCGCAAAAATAAAACGCATTTTCTGAGGATAAAATACAATTATTAGAAAATAACTTAGCTTTTTATCTAATATTATAACTTGCTCAAATATTCCAAAATTAGTCCACTAAATATAGCTAACTACTTAACAAAATTACAAAAAATAGCATTTTTTGAACAAGGTTTAGACAAAAATTGGCATAAATTTTAATTCTATTAAAAAACAGTAATGTGGTATTAATCGTGTTTTTTATGAACAATTTTAGATATATTTATATAAGTAGGTGCTCAACGTAGAATATTTAACACGTAACCTCCTATGTTAATATCCCAATTATTTGTGATTTTCTCCTTTGCACAAATAATATTTGCCTAAGACTACGTTAGCACCTTGTTTTATATTGGAGGGTTGGTATAAAACACAAATTTTGTTTCTTTCTTCGTATGTTTTAACTCCTTATGGATCTACTCTAGTTTCTAGAGTAGATTTTTTTTGAGTCTTGCTAAAAATAATGTGGCTCAAAATACCCCAAAAAGAAAAAAAATAAATAAAAAGTTATTGTTATCAATATTCATCACTAAACTTAAAAAGAACCTAAACAACAGTTTTTATATCTCCATACTGCATAGATTACATTATGTGTTCCTGGAACAATTCTGCTATCCCCCTTCCACAATTCAACATCTTCTCCTATTGCATGAGTAGAAGTTGTTTCGCTTAGTGGATAAACCATACTAAAGCGATACATATCCTTATCTAGAATAAAACTACTATTAGCCCTGCACATATTGCTTTCACCTACAGTGTCTTTTAATAAACCACGCATATGTAAAAGCTTAAGAATTCTTGTTGCAAGCAGAGACGTTTTTCTAGCAACTGAAGAACCTCCTACATATCCTGTTAATGGATATAAATGTCCCCATGTTCCAGCACAATGTTGTAGCTCATTACTAAGTTCTTGTCCTGATAAACTTAATTGAGCATCTATAATACAACTTTCAACCGCTTCCTTAGTTGCATATATCTTGGTTTCGGGATAAAACTTCATGGCTTTTAATTCATTATTCCATAGTGGATCTAACTCTGAAGCATACAATAGTTCCATATCTAAATAATCATTTGAACCACATTTAATATCACTATAGAGATTAAGCATAGTAAACAATGGAAAGCTATAAACGTGTACATGATAAAATGACAAATCCTCCGCATCATAACTACCTGTACCACTGCTTCCCATATTCTCACTTCCATTTAATGAAATACTCGCTCCATTTAAAGCCATAAAGCAATTCGGTTCTCTAGTTAACTCAATTAAATAAGCAACCTCCCACATACCCAATGTCATACCATACTCGTCTATACCTAAGTTATTCTTACACTTACATTGAAGACTTTTTGCACTTCTTCGCGGTGTAACATTATCTCCACCACTAATAGTTTGTCCACCTACACTTATTGGGAACATTGAGTCATAAGGAATATTATTCAAAATACTACCTAAAACATTAATCTTTGGACAATTTGATCTTAAGTCAATAGCATACACTTCTCTAAAATAAACGAATAACACTAAAATGACTAATAGATTTGAATACAGAAACAGACGACATAATGCGCGAACAGATTTATTTCTTAATAGACGAGCGACAGCACAGCTCATGTTTACTCCTTAATTGTTATTGGTATAATTATTTTTAGCTACAATGTGTAAAAACACAAAATACTAACTTTTATTGTTATATATTCTTATTTAATCGATTATATCATAAAACAACAAGTCGTTGTTTTATGGCAAATACTAAAGTATTTTAACTAAATTATGAGAGATAAGATACTAACTTTTTATTTCTAGAACAACTTATGTTGCTAACCTATAGATAAAATGATTTTTTATAGTTTAAAATTTATCAACTTGCCACAAAAATGTTAGGAACTTTAAATATTTAAGTTTTAAATCATTTCTACAACATTTATATTCACAACAATTTCGTGATTAATCTTTTTAAATATTCTTTAGCTTTATATAGAAAAATATATAATATACATTATAATATATATTATGATATATAACATATATTATAGTATAAATTAAA
>JAXJQF010000058.1:0-23547 GCA_036311285.1 Ruminobacter sp.
ATTACCTATTGGGGTTAAAGGCCGCAGGAGTAACATCCGTGACGACGGCTGGGCAGTTACAAGCCCATTTCATTTAGGTGATGGGTAGTTGACATATAATATCTGACAAAATGTAATAAGAGGAATTATAGATGTTTTTAGTTGATTCTCATTGTCATTTGGATAGCTTGGATTACCAAGATATTCACAAAGATATTGATGATGTTATTAGTAAAGCAAAAGAAATGGATGTAACTCATTTTTTAGCGCCAGGTGTAGATTTAGAAAGCTTTGAATACTTGTATGATTTAGTTAAACACAGAGACGAAGTTTGGTGTGCTTGTGCTATACACCCTGAAAATATTACTGAAAATAATATGAACTTCTCCGCAGACAAAATGAAAGAGTATTTATCAAGAGATAAAGTAATCGCTTTAGGAGAAGCTGGTCTAGATTATGTTTGTGTTCCTGAGACTAAAGATATTCAAAAGAAAGTTTTTGCACGCCAAGTCGCAATAGCATCTGAGCTTAATAAACCTATTATTGTGCATGCTCGCGGAGCTACTTTAGATTGCATTGATATCATTAAATCAGAGGGTGGGGTTGATGTAGGCGGTGTTATGCATTGTTTCTGTGATGATGTGGATATTGCAAGAAAATGCTTAGATATGGGATATTATATATCATTCTCTGGCATCGTTACGTTTAAGAATGCAGTTAATGTTAGAGATGCATGTAATTTTGTTCCATTAGATAGAATGCTTGTTGAAACAGATTGTCCTTATTTAGCTCCAGTTCCGAAGCGTGGAAAACCAAATGAACCTGCTTATGTTTCGTATACAGCAAAATTTATTGCAGATTTTAAAGGTGTAAGTTATGAAGAAGTTTGCAATACTACTTCTACTAACTTTTGTGACTTATTTAAGGTAACTTTATAAACGGTATATTAAGAAATAGAAGGAAAAAAGTTGTTATTTGTTTAATATTTAGTTTTGTCACTATTACAATTATAATCAATTTATCGAGAGGTTTAGCTAATTTAAGCTAAACCTTTTTTAGCAATTTGATTTTATAGTTATACAATTATAACTAATTAAACAAATCAATTTGTATCATTTACTTATAAACAGAAAACCCAAGATTTCTCTTGGGTTTTCTTAGCTATAAACTTAAAAGTTTATTAGTTATAACTAATATTAGCCGTTAACCTTAGCCATGTGAGCAACTAAGTCTAATACCTTGTTTGAGTAACCGATTTCGTTGTCGTACCAAGATACAACCTTAACGAAAGTATCAGTTAATGCGATACCAGCCTTAGCGTCGAAAATAGAAGTACGAGCGTCACCTAAGAAGTCAGATGAAACAACTTGTTCATCAGTGTAACCTAATACGCCCTTTAATTCGCCTTCAGAAGCTTCCTTCATTGCGTCACAGATTTCTTTGTAAGTAGCTGGCTTAGCTAAGTTTACAGTTAAGTCAACAACTGAAACATCTAATGTAGGAACACGCATAGCCATACCAGTTAACTTGCCGTTTAATTCTGGGATAACAACGCCCACTGCCTTAGCAGCACCAGTTGATGAAGGGATGATGTTACCAGCAGCTGCACGACCACCTCTCCAGTCCTTTAATGATGGACCGTCTACAGTCTTTTGAGTAGCTGTAGTAGAGTGAACTGTAGTCATTAAACCGTCAGTGATACCGAACTTGTCGTTTAATACCTTAGCGATTGGAGCTAAACAGTTAGTAGTACATGAAGCGTTAGAAACGAATTGAGTACCCTTAACGTACTTGTCGAAGTTTACGCCACATACGAACATTGGAGTGTCGTCCTTTGAAGGAGCTGACATAACAACGTACTTAGCACCAGCATCGATGTGAGCTTGAGCCTTTTCCTTAGTTAAGAAAATACCTGTTGATTCAACAACGTATTCAGCACCGATAGCATCCCATGCTAATTCAGCAGGGTTCTTGCATGCAGTAACACGGATAGCCTTACCGTTAACGATTAATTTAGAGTTTTCAACGTCAGCTTCGATAGTGCCTTCGAATTGACCGTGCATTGTGTCGTACTTTAACATGTAAGCTAAGTAGTCAACTGGGCAAAGGTCATTAATACCTACGATTTCAATATCGTCACGAGTTTGAGCTGCGCGGAAAACGAAACGACCGATACGGCCAAAACCGTTAATACCTACTTTGATCATTTTAATTACCTTATTTAATTAATTAAATTGTATAAAAATTTAAACAAACTTAAATTACCACGTATCCTTTCGGTTACAAAGTAATATAGTATCTTTTGTTGTGGTTATTTTACTTTAAAGTTAAGAATTAAACAATATCAAAAATGATTTTATTTAAATGAAAACGTTTTATTAATGTTAAGTGTTCGTAAATGTAATAATAAAAATTGGTAATGATAAAATTTTTGCCTTTGAGATTAACAATTAAAAATGAATTTTTCTAACTATTTACGGAAGTAATATAGCTTATGAATATTAATAATAGATGATAATAAATATCGTAAAAATAATTTAGGTTCTACACATATCAAACAATTATATATATAAACAAATAGATAATTATAAGATCTTATTTATAACTTTTAATATCATTATTAAATTAGTAATAACTACAAAATAAAATCTTCAATAATAGGTTAATATTTTTATTTAGATATTTTTAGCCGTTGTGACTTTAGTAATACTTTAATTAAATTATTAAATTCTTTAAAACAACCTTTATTAGCAATTTTTAATAAAACTAAAATGAATAATGTTTTAGTAAGTATTGTAATCAACAACAAATAATTAATTCGTAATATATTTGTTGAATCAAATTTAAATATCAAAAAAATATTAGATTAAAAACTTATTAGATCAGATAAACATACATTAACTTAGGTAAATAACTCGTAAATTTATTGTAAATTTCTTGTAAATATAAAATTTAAATGAATAAAAAAAGAGAATAATAGAGTTTTTTAAGTGTTTTTAGCTATAAATATGAATAAGTAGTTTTCAAGAAAACGTTTTATGTAAGTCAATTGTGCTGTATATTTTAAAAATATCAGTGAAAACTATTGTAAGTAATGCTTTTATACAGATTATTTTGAATAATTTTATGTTAAAAAGAGTGTTAGTAAGTTGTTTTTTACATAATTTTCTATATGTAAAATGAGATTAATGTATCAAATATAAATATATATAGTGTATGTATAATAAAATTATTTTGTTAAAATTAATATATTTTTAATATAAAAACGTTTTCACTAAAAATACTTGTTAAATTTGTTTATTTTAGTTGCTATAATATTTATATATTTTTGTACATTGTATATGCAAGTCTTGTATATAGGATTTCTTTCGAGAAAATTTATTTACAAAAATAAGTACTAGAATAATGTTTCTATATATAGAACTTGTTGTTAATTTAATTTATGGATTTTTTTTATGGCAGATTTAATTGAACAGATTGCTTTTTCAAGAAGTATAGCTAGTGAGTACATTAGTGCGGCTAATGAAAAGATTGTTATTCCTAGAGAAAGCAAAATAGAATGTTTACGTGCTTTAGGTTATGATGTTGACAATGAAGCTAATTTAGCTAACCAATATAATCAAGAACAAGATAAGTTATTTTCATCTGGTGTTGAACCAGTTGTAGTTGCTTTTGAAAATCAAACTATTGAAACAATCATTAGATTAAGTAGCAATGAGTTTAATAATACAATTAATTATGTTATCGCATTAGAAGATGGTTCAACTAAGGAAGGTTCTTTCAATGTTGACCACGCTACAAGAAGTTATGCAAGAACTGTTAATGGTGTTGAATATGTAGAGTTTAAGTCAAATATCTCTAACGATTTACCATTAGGTTATCATGATTTAACATTCAAGACAGCTGATAGAGAATTCACTACTCGTTTAATCAACTGTCCATTAGCATGCTTTAAGCAAAAGCGCGTTGCTGAAGGCGAAAAAGTTTGGGGACCAAGTATCCAGTTATACACTTTAAGAAGTGAAAAGAACTGGGGTATTGGTGACTTCGGTGATTTAGCTACTTTAATTGGTAAGTTAGCTGATAATGGTGCTGGTTTCATTGGTGTTAACCCAATTCATGCTGCATATCCATCAAATCCTGAAGAAGCTAGTCCATATAGTCCATCTTCTCGTAGATGGTTAAACACTATCTACATTAATGTAGAATTAGCTCAAGAATTCAAAGAAAACAAAGACGCTCAAAAGTTAGTTAAGTCTAAGGAATTCCAAGCAAGATTAGAAGCTTTAAGAGAAACTGAATACGTAAGTTATGCAGGCGTAATGGAAGCTAAGCTAGAAGTATTAAAGAAGATTTTCGCTGAAGCTACTAAGTTAAAAGACGGTCGTGCAAATAGAGGTAAGCAATTCAAGAAGTTCGTTAAGGAAGGTGGCTTATCTTTACAACAAATGGCTACATATGATGCTTTAATGGAACAATTCTATGGCGAAGGCGAAATTGCTTGGGGTTGGCCAGTTTGGAAGAAAGAATATCAATCATTTGAATCTGGTTTCGTTAAGAACTGGGCTAAGGAACATGAATCAGAAGTAGAATTCTACATGTACTTACAATTCTTAGCTGACGAACAATTAGAAGCAGCTCATAACGTAGCTAAAGAAAAGAACATGGCTGTAGGTATCTATCGTGACTTAGCTGTAGGTTGTTCAATCGGTTCAGAAGAAATCTGGGCTAATGGCGATAACTACTGTGTAGACGCTTCAATTGGTTGTCCTCCTGATCCATTAGGACCATTAGGTCAAAACTGGGGTTTACCACCGTTAGATCCTGCTAAGTTAATTGAAAAGAAGTATGAACCAATTATTGAATTATTCAGAGCTAATATGCGTCACTGTGGTTCATTACGTATTGACCATGCTATGTCATTATTACGTTTATGGTGGGTTCCGCCACGTGCTTCTGCTACAAAGGGTGCATACGTGTACTACAGAGTTCGTGAAATGATTGGTATCTTAGCTCTAGAATCTCACAGAAATGAATGTTTAATCATTGGTGAAGATTTAGGTACAGTACCAGCTGAAATGAAGACAATCTTAAAGGAAACTGGTATTCACTCATATAAGATTTTCTTCTGGGAAAAGAGTGAAACAGATGGTGGTTACATCTCTCCTAAGGATTATGTAGAACAAGCTATGAGTACTTTATCTACTCACGATATGCCTACAATCGAAGGTTGGTGGAGCCACTCAGATTTACAATTAGGTAAATCTTTAGGTTTATACAATGATGATAACGTGCATCAATTAGGCGAAGCAAGATACATTGACCAACAACGTATTTTAGATAGCTTACATTGGCACAAGGTTATCCCTGAATCAATTTCTCGTGATGCTAGAAATTGCCCAATGTCACCTGAATTACGTAACGGCATGCAAGTTCATATGTGTTTAGGTAACTGTGCTTTATTCAGTACTCAATTAGAAGATTGGATCGGTATGGAAAAACCTGTTAATGTTCCTGGTACTTCAAGAGAATATCCAAACTGGAGAAGAAAGTTATCTAAGAACATTAGTGAAATTTTTGCAGATAAGACGAACATCGAACTTTGCAAAGCTATGACAGCAGCTCGTAAAGAAGCAAGCAATAAATAGTAGGTAATACTAAGGCTCTAGTTAGCTAGAGCCTTTTTATTAAAAATTATAAAAAAAGCATAAATATTAAAGTATTGTTTTAAAAGTTGGATATAACTTGCATATTTACGTGAAACATTTAGAGATTGCTCATGTTTTATTTGTTTTCGTGTAATAATGAACAATAGTTTAATGTTTATCATAAGTGATAAGAAAGAGATTATTTTAAGTCTGATAAAAAAGGATGTTTAAATGCTGATTGATGAGTTAAATAATGCATGTTTAGCAAAACCTTTTGAAACTTTAGGTTTGCAAAAAGCAGAAGACGGGAAGGGCTTAGTGTTAAGAGCTTGGTTACCAGGTGCTTTAGCTGTAACAGTTAAAAATATTAAAGGCGATAAAGTTTTAGGTCAAATGAATAATGTTGAAGAAGAAGGCTTATTTGAGTTAGCTTTCCCTGATGCATCGGATTTATTCCATTATTCTTTTGATGTTCAATATCAAGATTCTACAGTAAACGTTATTGACCCATATCAATTTAGAGATGAAGCTTTCTATGGCTTATCTACAATGCGTTTAGAACCAGCAAATCTATATAAGTGCTTAGGTGCTCAATTAATTGAAATTGAAGTTGAAGGCGTTAAGATTAAGGGTGTTAAATTCGCTGTTTACGCTCCATCTGCTTCAAATGTAAGCGTAATTGGTGATTTCAACTTCTGGGATGGTCGTAGACATCCAATGGCTAGAAGTATGTTAGGTCACTGGGTATTATTCGTACCAGGCTTAACAGAAGGCGAACACTATAAGTATGAATTAAAGGATCCATTAGGTAATCGTTTACCACATAAGGCTGACCCTGTTGGATTCTATGCAGAACAATATCCTTCATTTGCTTCTGTTGTATATGATCAAACTAAGTTCCAATGGAATGATGGCGATTGGATCAAGTCACAACAAAACAACAAGTTAAAGCAAGCTATTTCTATTTACGAATTACATTTTGCTTCATGGCGTCGTCATGAAGATGGTACAAGTTTAAGCTACCGTGAAATGGCTGACCAATTAATCCCATATGTATTAGAAATGGGATACACTCATATTGAGTTTTTACCTATAATGGAACACCCATTTGATGGTTCATGGGGTTATCAACCAATTGGTTTATTTGCTCCAACAAGCCGTTTCGGTTCAGCTGATGACTTTAAGTACTTCGTTGACCAATGTCACCAAAATGGTATTGGTGTGATTCTTGATTGGGTTCCAGCTCACTTCCCATCAGATTCACATGGTTTAGCAAGATTTGATGGTACTCCATTATATGAATACGAAGATCCACGTCGTGGTTGGCATCCAGATTGGAACTCTTATATCTATGACTTCGGTAGAGATACAGTTCGTCAATTCTTAGTTGCTAGTGCATTATTCTGGTTAGATCACTATCATATCGACGCATTACGTGTTGATGCGGTTGCTTCAATGCTTTACTGGGATTACTCAAGAAACGAAGGCGAATGGGTTCCTAATGTTGATGGCGGTAACCATAATTATGAAGCTATCAGCTTATTACGTTGGGTAAATGAAGAAGTTTACAAGAACTATCCTCATGCAATGATGATTGCTGAAGAATCTACTGCATTTGCTGGCGTTTCTAGACCTACATTTACTGGTGGTTTAGGTTTCGGCTTTAAGTGGAACATGGGTTGGATGCACGATACATTAGAATACATGAAGAAGGATCCTATTTATCGTAAATATCATCATAGCGAAATGACTTTCTCAATGATTTACGCATATGATGAAAACTTTATCTTATCTATTTCTCACGACGAAGTAGTACACGGTAAGCAATCAATGTTATATAAGATGCCTGGTGACGAATGGCAACAAGCTGCTAATTTACGTGCATTCATGGGCTATATGTATGCTCATCCAGGTAAGAAATTGAACTTCATGGGTACTGAATTTGCTCAATCTGCAGAATGGAATCATGATAGTCAATTACAATGGTGGTTATTACAATTTGATAAACATCAAGGTCAAAAGAATTTAATCAAGGATTTAAATCACTTATATAAGAGTGAACCGGCTTTATATGTAAGCGACTACGATAAGGGTGGCTTCGTATGGTTAGATCATAGTGATTACCAAAACAGTATTTTTGCAATGATGCGTAGAGATGACAACGGTGAAAATGAAGTTATTGCAGTAAGTAACTTTACACCATCAACTCAAGACGGTTATCGCTTAGGTGTGCCTAAGGCTGGTACATATAAGGTATTATTGAATACTGATAGTAAGTACTATTGGGGTAGTGATTATGACGTTGGTGGCTTAACATTTACTGCTACTGATGAGTCATGGCATGGTCAATATCACTCTATCGTTCTTAATTTACCACCTCTAGCTACTCTATTTATCAAGAGAATTGGAGATTAATAATATATGAACACTGAGCTTTTTAAGCTCATGTCAGGCACTGAGTCCCCTCTAGGGGGCTCTTTGCGTGATGGGGGCTGTAATTTTAGTGTATGGGCTCCAGAAGCAACAGGAGTTCATGTTGTTTTATTTGATAACAACGAAAAAGAAATTACAAGAATAAAACTTGAACAAAAGAAAGAAGGTGTTTGGTACGGTTTTATTACTAATGTTAAAGAAGGGCAATTATACGCTTATAGTGTTGACGGTCCTAATGATCCTGACAAAGGGTATTGCTTTGATGCTTCAAAGTTATTAATTGACCCTTATGCAAAGAAATTAAATCGTCCAGTTATTTGGGATTATCAATTATATTTACACGATAATGCAAAGTTTATTAGTAAGTCAGTTGTTACTTCTGATAAGTTTGATTGGCAAGGCGTAGAAAAACCTAATATTACTAGAGATAAAGTAATTCTGTATGAAACTCATGTAAAAGGATTTACTAAGTTATTACCAAGTATTCCAGAAGAACTTAGAGGTACATACCTAGGTATGGTTCATCCTGAAGTTATTAAGTATCTTAAGGAATTAGGGGTAACTGCAATTCAATTCCTTCCTATCTATGCAAAGATGAGTGAATCTCGTTTAATCGATATGGGGCTAACAAATTACTGGGGATATAACCCAATTTCATATATGGCTCCAGAACCATCTTTAGCTATGGAGGATTCTCTAACTGAATTTAAGACAATGGTTAGAGAATTACACCGTGCAGGTATTGCTGTAATTCTAGATGTTGTTTACAACCATACAGCTGAAGGTGGTTATGGTGGTCCTAACGTTTCATTTAGAGGTTTTGATAATAAAAACTACTATGTTTATGAACGTCATTTAGATAATACTATTAACTACAAAGCTTCAACTAACGTAACAGGTTGTGGTAACAGCTTTAATACATCTAGTGAAGTAGGTTTAAAGATTGTTTTAGATTCTTTAAGGTATTGGTTAACAGAAATGCAAGTTGATGGTTTTAGATTTGACTTAGCTGTAACTGTTGCAAGAGAAACAACTCCATATGTATTCAATTCATTTGAAACACATGGTACTTTCTTTAAGGCTGTGAATGCAGATCCAATTATCAGTAAGTGTATCTTAATCGGCGAACCGTGGGATATCGGCGGATATGGTTATAGAGTTGGCCAATTCCCTCCAGCTTGGAGTGAACAAAACGATAAATATCGTGATACAGTGCGTTCGTTCTGGCGTGGTGATTTAGGTTGTATGGGCGAGTTTGCTACAAGATTATTAGGTTCAAGAGACTTATATCCTAAGAGTTATCGTTCAATCAATAGTTCAGTAAACTTTGTTACGTATCATGACGGTTTTACATTAGAAGACGTTGTTAGCTATAACAGTCGTCATAATGAAGCTAACGGTGAAAATAATTCAGACGGTACTAATAATAATGTGTCATGTAACTGGGGTGAAGAAGGGGTTACAACTAATCCTCGAATCTTAAAGAAGAGAGCCCAAGTTAAACGTAATATGTTAGCTACAATCTTATTATCACAAGGTATTCCTCATTTACTTGCTGGTGATGAAATTTCTAGAACTCAAGGTGGTAACAATAACGCTTACTGTCAAGATAATGAAATCTCATGGCATAATTGGAAATTAGATTCTGAAAAACTTAATCTATTTAAGTTTGTTAAGCTATTGATATCTATACGTTTAAGTTCAAAAGTATTTACAGAACTTCATTTAAAAGGAGATACATACAAGATTGTTCCTGGTGTAAACCATGAAGTTAATTGGTATCATCCAAATGGCTATCCGTTAGTTGAAACAGATTGGCAGTCTCCAGTTGCTCAAGTATTTATGCTTGATATTGGTGATCGCAGTAATAATGGTGAACGTTGGTTAGTTTTATTTAATGGTTCTCCATATGATATTAACTTCCATTTACCAAAAGCTAACGGTGATTATTCTCATTGGAGTGTAGTATTCGATACAAGCGAATCAGATGGTACTCCTAGAGCATATAGTGATGAAAGTGGTTTAATTTCAGTATGTGCTTCTTCATGCGTTAAATTGTTAAAGCAAGTATCAGCAAATGAGAAATTAAATTACTCAAATGAAATCTGTGAAGACATAAAAGTATTCGCTGGAATAAAAACAACTCCTAATTTATGCAATGATGTAAGAAAAGAAGTTGCGTATAGTAGAAATAAGATTGTTAATAAACCTACTATTGTTACTCCTAAAACTCGAGTTAATTCATCATTCTATAGAGCAAGAGTAAAGAATAATATAGCTAAGCTAAGAAAATCTTCAAAAGAAATATTAGCTAAGATATCAGCAGATTCTAAGAAGTAATTTTTAGTATATGTGAATAAGAATAAGGCTTGCGATTGCAAGCCTTATGTTTATACGTCTTTTAAATTACTTAACTAATTTGTCAACATCTGCTAAGTTAATATCTTTGCTTTGTAATAGATTTAAAACAGATTTTAGCATAGCTGCAGCATTCTCAATAGAAGAATCGTTATTAAAGTTATCGATAGTTTTAATAATATCGTTATTTTCTTCTTTATTTGTTTTATATGCAGCGATATTAGATGTAGCTAATGGTAAGTGACCATCGAAGCAACTTTCTGTGCCTTTATGACATGTTGGACCAATAGGGTCTGCAGCAATCAACAAACAGTCTTTATCACAGTCACATGTAATATCAATTAGGTTTAAATAGTGATGAGATTCTTCACCCTTTGTCCATAATCTATTTTTTGTTCTGCTAAAGAATGTAACTTTACCAATCTCTAAGGTTTTATTTAATGCTTCCTTATTCATAAAACCCTGCATTAGTACAACCCCTGTTAAATAGTTCTGTACTATAACAGGTATCATGTCGTTACATTTTTCCCAAGCTAAATCGTCTACAGTGAAATTAAACTTAGTCACGAATTTCTACTCCTTCATTACGTAAATAGCTCTTTAATTCAGGGATATGGATAATTCCCTTGTGGAATACTGAAGCAGCTAAGCAACCGTCAACGTTAGCAGTTAAGAAACCATCTTTAAAGTGTTCCATAGTTCCTGCGCCACCAGATGCAATTAAAGGTACTTTACATAATGGACGAATCACGTCTAATTGTTTTAAGTCATAGCCTTGACGCATACCATCTTGGTTCATCATATTTAAAACAATTTCGCCACATCCCATTTCTTGTACCTTTTGAACCCAATCAGGAGTAGTCCAGTTTGTTACAAGAGTTTTGGTTTCATCGCCTGTATATTGCTTTACTAAATAACGATCTGTATTTGCATCATAATATGAGTCGATACCGCATACCACACACTGTACACCAAATCTATCAGCTAGTCTTGAGATTAAAGTAGGGTCAGCTAGAGCAGGGGAGTTAATTGATATTTTGTCTGCGCCATATTCAAGTATTAATTTAGCGTCATCTATACTTTTAATGCCACCTGCAACGCAGAAAGGAATATCAATAACTTCTGCTACCTTTTTAACCCAGCTTTTATCAACAACTCTTGCGTCACTAGAAGCTGTGATATCATAGAATACTAATTCATCAGCACCTTCTTCAGCGTATCTTTTTGCAAGATCTACAATACTACCCATTATTTCATGGTTTCTAAATTGAATTCCCTTTACAACGACACCGTCTTTAACATCTAAGCATGGGATTATGCGTTTGGCCAACATTGGATAGCCTCCTTAACTGTGAATTTACCTTCTAATAAAGCTCTGCCTAAGATAATGCCACTTGCTCCGCTGTCTCTAACGTCAGCAACATCTTGTAATGAACCAATACCACCTGATGCTAAGAACTTTATTTCAGGAAATGTCTTGCTTAGGTCCGCATACAATTCGCAATTTGAACCTTTTAAAGTACCGTCACGACTGATATCAGTACATAGAACGTACTTTAGGTTAACTTCTTTAAAATCATTAATTAGTTCTTCAATTGTTGTTGAACTGTTTTCTTGCCATCCTTTAACCGCAATGAATCTCTTTTTTGATATAGGGTCAATGTTAATATCTAAAGCTAAAACAATATGTTCAGCTCCAAAGTCATTCATCCATTCCTTCACGATTTGAGGTTCTTTAACAGCTGTAGAACCAATTACCACTCTTTCTGCACCAATCTTAATTAGGTCTTCAACATCTTGACGAGTTCTTATTCCTCCGCCTATTTCAATTGGAACAGGAGTGTTTTCAATTAACTTAGAGATAACAGATAATTGGCGTTTTGAAGTGTCCTTGGCTCCATCTAAGTCAACTAAATGTAAGAACTTTGCTCCTTCTTCAACGTATAAGTTAAAGCGATCTTGAGCGTTTGCACTGTATTCTGTTTTTTGATTATAGTCGCCTTGGAATAAGCGAACTACTTTACCGTCGATTAAATCAATTGCTGGGATAATCATGAAAATTGTCCTTACATTTTAATAAAGTTTTCTAATAGTTTAGCCCCAACCTTTCCTGACTTTTCAGGATGGAATTGAGTACCAAAGAAGTTGTCTTTGTTTACGATAGCACTGAAGTCGTTTTCGTAGTTACATGTTCCAATTGTATGTTCTGTAACTTCTAATGCATATGAGTGTACAAAGTAGAAATATGAACCGTTGTTGATATCCTTAAATAATGGACAATCATTTTTAAAGAACACTTGGTTCCAACCCATGTGAGGTAGAGGGTTATTCTTTACTTGCATTAGTTTTACTTGACCATTGATTATGCCTAAGCATTTAATGTCTTGCACTTCTTCGCTGTTCATTTTTTCTTGTGAACTTTGAGCAAGCATTTGCATACCTAAGCAAATACCAAGTATTGGTTGTTTGCAATTTGTGATAATCTCAGGAAGATTTCTTTCCTTTAAATTTTTCATCGCCGCAACAGCAGTCCCAACACCAGGTAATATAAGTTTATCAGAAGTATTAATAATCTTTTCATCTGCACTTACAGTACATTCAACACCTAATCTATCAAAAGCAAATTTAACAGATGATAGGTTTGCGCAACCTGTATCAATTATTGTAACCTTTTGCATATCTTATAAAACTCCTTTACTTGAAGGTAATTCATTACCTTCTTTTTTAAGAGCTGTTCTTAAAGCTCTACCAAATGCTTTAAATAAAGCTTCTACTTGATGATGAGTATTACCATTGCTAACTTTTAGGTGTAATGTTAAACCTAATGCATAGCTTAATGAATGGAAGAAGTGAGGTACCATTTCACATGAGAACTCACCTATGTTTTCTCTTTGGAATTGAGCATCACAGCTAAATGTACAATATGGTCTGCCAGATATATCCATTGAGCAAGCAACTTCATGATTCATAATTGAATCATCTGGTAAACCTTCAATCTTTGCTTGTACTTCATCCATACTTAAGCAGAAACCGAATCTTCCGATACCACGCTTATTCCCCAGAGCTTTTAATATTGCAGTACCTAAAGCAATGCCTATATCTTCAACGGTGTGGTGTTCGTCGATATGAAGATCTCCAATTGCTTTAATTTTTAATGATATTCCACCGTGAGTTGCAATCTGGTCAAGCATATGATCGAAGAATGGTAAACCTGTACTGATTTCGTTGTTACCACTGTGGTCTAAATCAACATCAATAGAGATCTTTGTTTCATTAGTGTTTCTTTCAATATGAGCAACACGTGGAGGATTTTCTAATTGCTTTAAAATGTCCTTCCAACAGTTTGATTCTCTGTTGTATTTTATACCTGTGATACCCATGTTTTGAGCAAGTTGAACATCTGTATCACGGTCTCCAATTACGTAACTTGTAGCTTTATCAATCGCACCGTCAACTAAATATTTTTCAACAAGCTTAGTTTTTGGTTTTCTACATTCGCAGTTTTCATGAGGGAAGTGAGGACATATTAAAACTTCATCAAAATAAACACCTTCAGATGCAAATATGTCTAGCATTAATTTATGAGGACCGATGAATTTATCATATGGATTACTTGGAGTATGTAAACCATCTTGATTTGTAACCATTACTAATTTAAAACCATCATCTTGTAGTTTCTTTAAAGATGATATTACAAATGGTTCAAATACAAGTTTTTCGAATGAATCTACTTGCTTGTCAATAATAGGTTCTTCTATTAAAGTTCCATCACGATCTATAAAAAGGTATTTATTCATTATTCTATTCCAAAAAAAGTTAAAGGTGAGTAATACTATTCTCACCTTTAATATATTTAAAGATTATTTATTTAAAGATTGTAGAAGTTCTATTACTTCATTCATTTCTTGCTCACTACCAATTGTGATTCTTATACAGTTCTTTAGTCTTGGTTTAGTGTGAAAATCACGAAGAATGATTCCTTTTCTTACACAGCTGTCAAAGATTTCTGGACCGTCTTTAAATCTTACAAGGATGTAGTTAGCTTTATCTGCAAAAATTTCATCTACAAAGTTTAAGTTTTTAATAGCATCAATAAAACGCGCCTTTCTGTCGTTCAATTCTACAATTCTGTCTTGTAAAATTGAAAGACCGTTTTTACTTAAAGCTTGGCAAGCTATTTGAGCTACAGGGTCTGAGATTGGATATGGATCAATAACCTTAAGCATCATTTTGATAACTTCCGGATCTGCTATAGTGAAACCACATCTAATACCTGCTAAAGCAAATGCTTTGGATAAAGTACGAGTTATTACTAAATGATTGTATTTTTCTTGTAGTGGTAAAGCTGTTGCTTCTGGGCAAAATTCAATATAAGCTTCATCTACAACTACTAAACATTTATCTTTAGTAAAATCTAAAATTTCTTTTAATAAATTTTGGTTTAACACAGTTCCTGTTGGGTTGTTTGGAGAGCATAGGAATAAAACCTTGATGCTCTTACCACTTTCAAAAACATCCTTAATAGCATTTACGTCAGGTTGAAAGTCATCTAAAGGAGGAACTTCAACAGTTTCAACACCTGCTGTATCAGCACTAATTGAGTACATGCCATAGGTAGGAGGGCAAATTAATATTGCATCCTTGCCGCTTTCACAGAATGTTCTTACTAGTAATCCAATTGATTCATCACTACCACGAGATACTAGTACTCTTTCTTCATTTACCTTTGCATAATCGGCATATGCTTCGATTAGTTCAGGAGGTTGACATTCAGGATATCTATTTAAACTTAAAGAGTTAAGTAAATATGCAGCACTCTTTGGAGCTTCGTTAGCATTTAAAAATGTATGACCTCTTCCTCCAATTCGTCTAGCGGATAAATATGGAGTGATTTTTTTAACAGTATTTGTTGCTAAATCAGCAAGAGAAAACATTATTTATTCTCCTTTAAGTAATCCATTCTTATTGTTACAGCACGCTTGTGAGCGGTTAAGCCTTCTGCATCTGCCATTAACTCAACAGTGTTACTTAGGTTAGCGATGCCTTCCTTAGTAACTTCTTGTATTGTATATCTTCTTAAATAATCAGCTAAACCTAAAGATGAAGCTGTTTTTGCATAACCATAAGTTGGTAGTGTGTGGTTTGTTCCACTTGCATAATCACCAACAGATTCTGGAGTAAAAGCTCCCACGAATATTGAACCAGCGTTTCTTAAAAGTGGTAATAATTTTCTAGGTTCTTTAGTTTCAACGATTAAGTGTTCAGGAGCATACATATTTGAAATTTCGCATGCTTCTTCTAATGAAGAACACACTATTGCAATACTTTTATCTAAAGCCTTAGTTGCAATATCTTCTCTTGATAATAGAGCAACTTGCTTTTCAACTTCAGCTAATACTTCGTTACCATAATTCGGATTTGTAGATAGTAATACTACTTGAGAATCTGGACCATGTTCTGCTTGTGATAATAAATCAGATGCAGCAAAAGCAGGATTAGCAGTTTCGTCAGCAATAACTAAAACTTCAGAAGGACCTGCAGGCATATCTATTGCTGCTCCTCTAAAGTCTGCACTAACTTGTTTTTTAGCTTCAGTTACAAAAGAGTTACCAGGTCCAAAAATTTTGTTAACCTTAGGTATTGTTTCAGTTCCATAAGCCATTGCTGCAATAGCTTGAGCTCCACCAACACTAAAGATTTCAGTTACACCACATAGATCTGCAGCATATACAATTGCGTCAGCAATTGGAGGAGGTGAGCAAAGGATAACCTTTGGACATTTAGCAATCTTTGCTGGTATTGCAAGCATTAATACAGTACTTACTAACGGAGCACTACCACCAGGAACATATAAACCAACGCTATCAATTGGATGAGTATGTAATTCACATGTAACACCATTTTGAGTTGTAACCACAATTTCTTGTGGAATTTGAGCTTCATGGAATTTGTAAATGTTATTGTATGCGTTTTGAAGTGCTTGTTTTAAGTCTTCAGGCACTTTATCGCATGCTGCTTTGATTTCTTCTTCAGTTAGTTTGATATGATCGCTTTCTAACTTATCAAATTTTACAGAATATTCCTTTAAAGCAACATCACCATTTTCAATAATGTTGTTGATTATATCTGCAACGAGCATTTTCTTTGAACCATCGTCAGAAGTAGCAGGGCGTAATAGAACTTCTTTTTGTTCCTTTGCGCTTAAATCTTTCCAATTGACAATTCTCATTGTTTGTAAGTCCTTCGCTTTTATTTATTAACGTAACATCTTTTCAATTGGTAACACTAAAATTGAACTTGCGCCTAAGTCCTTTAGTTTTTCCATTGTTTCCCAGAATAAAGTTTCTCTAGCTACGACGTGTAATGCAACGTGAGTAGGATTTCCTGATAATTCAACTAATGTTGGATTTTCAGCTCCAGGTAATAATGCTGTAATTTCTTTAACCTTATCTTTTGGTGCGTGTAACATAATATATTTGCTACCGTGAGCTTCCATCATGCCATCAATACGCTTAATTAAAGTTTCAGCAATCTTTTGTTTTTCTGGATATAATTCTTGATCTCTTTGAATTAATACCGCAGTTGACTTGTAAATTACTTCAACTTCTTTTAAACCGTTTGCTTCTAATGTAGCACCAGAACTTACTAAGTCACAGATTGCATCCGCTAAACCTGCACGAGGAGCTACTTCTACAGAGCCTGTTAATAATACGTTCTTGAATGAAACACCTTTTTGGTCTAAGTAACGCTTTGTTAGGTTAGGGTATGTTGAAGCAATCTTACCTCCGTTTAAGCTCTCTACGCCTTTCCATTCTTGTTCAACAGGGATAGCAAGAGATAAACGACAGTCACCAAAGTCTAGTTTTCTTACTTCAGTGTAGCCAACTGGTAAACCTTCGTTCATTCTTTCTAGCATTGTTTCTTCTAGAACGTTTTGACCTACGATACCCCAATCAACAACATGGTCCATGATTAAACCTGGAATATCGTCATCACGAACTCTTAGGATATCAATTTCCATATTTTCTACATGAGCGATTAAACGGTCTTCTCTCTTATTGATCTTTAAACCGCAACTCTTTAATAAGTTTGTGGTCTCAGTACTTAAACGACCAGATTTTTGCATTGCAATACGAAATTTTTTGCTAGACATTTAAAATTTAACCTCTAATAAATATAAAAACCCCTGGTAGCAAATCTTCCAAGGGTCAATGTAATCTTCTTTGGCTTCTTGGAAGTGTTAATCTTCCAAAAGCATCATCCTCCTGAAAGATTTTAGGATTGATGATGGTGATGATGTAATAAATAAGATAGTTGTAACATTATATTCTCATTTAGTGCCAAAAATTAACTTTTGTAATTATACATCAAAATTTAAAAATTTGTAATATTTGTGATAAACATATTAAATTGTTTTAATTTGTAGTAAAAGAAAAGCCTCGTTTAAGAGGCTTTTCATCTATGTTAGTTTGTTACATCTTGTTTTTAACTGTGTTTCACTATAAACGTTAGTATTAGTGAAGTTTTAGCCAAGAAGTATTTATGATTAACGGATTCTCCATTCGTTTTGGTAAAACAGGAGGGTTAACATATTTTTCGGTTGGAGAAGAACCTGCGTCACCTGTCATAACAGCATATTGAACACCGTCAATTGTTATTAAGCTTAACCCAGTAGCTAACCAAGGAGTACGTTCTTCTTCTGAAACGATATCTTGGCCTCTCCAGTTATTAAATGTAATCATTCTACTTGTACCACCACCTGTACATGTTCCTGTTACATCAGGAGTAGTTGCACTGATGTGTAAGTATTGATGAACAACTAAAGGAGAGATTGTTACACGTTCACCAGTTCCTAAATCTAAGTCTAACACCCAACCTCTATTGATGTTTTCTGATACAGAGTCGTTTGGAACAGTATAAACATATTTTCCTTTATCATTAGTACCATATTTTAATTGTAAAATACAACTTGGTGCAGTACTTGAAGCAGAACTACATCTTTCAATTGTACGCATACTTGAGTTAACAGAACTATCATCTGCCATATCACGGATCATATACACGCTTTGAGCAGAGTTGTATGCTAATGATGCAACGGTACCATCAACGTCAAGGTCATAAGAACCTGTTCCGAATATTATACCTATACCAGAGAAGTGGAAACCAATTGAAAGTTCTGTAGTAACTGGTTGAGCTACACCATTAGAATCAACTGCCTTGAAGATAACTCTAGGTTGAGGGGTAAATTCAGAGTTGTCTACAGAGCCACAGGTTGTTTGACCCCAGCATGCAATTCTCTTTCTAATAGCATCTCGAGTTAGATCAATTTTCCATATTTGACCAAATGAGTCGCCAAAGTAAATAGCTTCATAATTATCAGTTCCTGTTAGGTCTGTGATTACAGGTTTTGCTATAATATCAGCTCTATTCAAACCACGAGGATCGGCACTAGGTTTCATGTTTGGAGCAGTAATTTCATTTACTACTTTAGCAAGTTTAGTATCTTCCTCTGATTCGAGTAGATCAACAATTATTAAACCTGAATCTTGAGAATTATAACCACTATTTAATAATAAATAATATTTAATAACACCATTTTCTTCGGTTACTTTTAAAGCAGTAGGAGCATCTTTTACTCTACCAGCAAACTTAGAACCGATTGTTTCACCGTTGATTGTAGTTTGAGGTAATAATTCCCATATTAATCTATTATCATCTTTAAACTCGTTGAAAGCATCATCTCCAGTATAATTGCTTAATGCACTTATATTTGTAACATCAAGAGCATAAGCACCTTCTAGACCTAAACCGAAAGTACCAAAAAGAATTACCTTTCCATTTCTTACATCTTTAAAGATAGATGGTGTACTATCAACAAAAGATTGATGGTTAGTTACGTATGATTGAGATGCTAACACCTTAATCTTACTTAATGCTTGAGTAGGAAGGTAAGAAACAATAGGTTTACCATTAGTTGCGTTGATGAAATGAAGCATACCATCATTAGAACCAACAACAATTACTGACTTACCATCAACTGTATTATCTTTAAATACAGCAGGAGTTGAATTGATAATATCACCTAGAACGAACTTACCTTTTGTACTTTCTCTAGTTCTTAAAGGTTTGTTATCGTTCTTAACAAGTAATAATTCTGGATCTTCTGAATTTTCATTACCTTCTTTATCGTGGTCACCTGCCATCCAACGAGCGAATCTAGTCATGAATTTAACAGATTCATTATCTGCGGCAAATTCACTTTTATCAGCGAATGAAGTGTTTAACACTTGGTTGATAATGTTGATCGGCATATCTTGTATATGTGAAGCGTCATCATAACCATTAGAATGGAATCTAACGTATTCATTAGTTGTATGGTCATATGTCACAATTAAACGATCATCAACATCAGTTCCATTAAATGTTTCAAAAGCAGACCAAGTATTAGCTTCGCTGTCATAATGACCTTCTGGGCCAACTTTGTATTGCTTGATGTCACCGTACCATACTGAAGGGTCATATAGAGCAACGTATGCATTTGAACCAGAAGAAATACTTGGACCATTTTCTGTTGACATAGCTGAAGGTGTGTGAAGTGATGTATCGATTAACTCGATCATCTTTTCAATACCTATACGCAACTTAGATGGGTTGGTTACTAAGAAATAGTTGTCCGGATCTTTTGTATCATTAGCATCAGGCCAATCTTGTCCTTCAGGAGGTGCAATACCATATTTAGCTGCATACCATAAAGGAGATTTAACCCATGGTTCAGTAGCTCCTTCTTTAACTTTGAAGATACGGCTTGATACAATTAATTTATCGTCGAGATTATCTTTTTCGATTCTACGAAAATCACCAATTACTCTTGTCCACCATGTATCTGTAGAGCCTACAAGCTTCCATTTGTCGCTGTGATTTGTATTATAGTACATTTCAGTACGATTCATGTAGTAATATGGTTTATCGTTATTGCCTTTGTTTTGAATTATTTTATTGTAATGATTTACTATACTGTTACTATTATAGTTAAAATCATTTTTTGTTTTACCTTTTGTAATGTTTGTTGGTGGTTGATTTATAAAATAATTTTCTATAGGAGCACTATTATTTAGAGCATCACTATATGCATCACTAAATAAAGTGTCATAGTCATAAAGATTATTTTTGTAATTTTCTGAATTTTTTGCAGTAAATTTACCTAAATCTACGTACACTCCATCATTTTCAGTACCAGTGATTACGTAACCTGCATGTTGTGGAGCGTATGGGTCCCCATCAATGTTTGATAATAAAATTTGGACATACTTAGAACCATCGCTACCATTTATAAGCTTGTAGTGGTATTCAACTACCCAGTCCATATCATAATCTGAGCCATATTGCATATCTTCGTAGTTAATACGGAATATACCTTCAGTATCAGAAATATATTGGCTATAGAAGTCTGCAACTGTATTTGTTGCAAGTCTTGATACGTTATCAATTTCACTAACTCCATTATCTCTATTGAAGTCAGCCACAGTTTTTCCAAATGGTAGTATTGTTACATATGAACCTTCACCAACGTCAATTTTAATTTCAGGCATTGCTGGTTTCATTGCAACAACATATGTGTTTAGCGAGTGTTGTTGGCTTTTTGTTGAATCAGCGTATGAAACAGCATTTATGTATTTTCTAGACGCAAATGATTTTGAAACACCTGCAGTTAGGTATGAACCATAGCTATAAGGAGCAGATGGAGCAATACCAGATATATCGCTTAGCTTATTAACTAACTTTGATGATGGAATATTTTTATAACCACCATTATCACTTGTGGAGTTACCAACGAAATATTGACCAGGCTTAAATGGTATTGAATTTAATTCATCCTTATACTTATTATATATACTACTATTGTAATTTTCGTTATCAAATGAAATGTCTTCGTCAGCAATAATTAATGTTGCAGGTTTTGAACAATAGTCCACTTTAGTGTTTTGGTTTTTGTATGGACCTCCAGTATTAGCATTTGCATATCCTAAACCAAGAACAGAATCTTTAGAATTTGCAAAAGTAGCACTACCTTCGAAGTATTGAGCTGCCGCAAGCATTAGTTTACTTACAGGGTTACCCCAATCTTTACATTTGTTGTCAGGTATTGTTTGCCCAATATTATTAGATTTGTAAGTGTAATTTTTATAAACTGTAGTACGATCACAGTCATTATATACACCACCAGCGTTGCTGTGGCCTTCACCAGCAAATTTAGTGTAAATACCTAGTCTATCAAGAGTACCGATGATACCGATAACACCACCGTTTTCTTCTTTGATGTTAATGTCTCCACCAACTTTATTAGCTAAATTGGTTTCTTGATTTGCTAAAGTAATTTCTTCAGAAAATTTATCAATTTCTGAACGTAATTCAGCACCTACGGATCTTTTTGTATAACTACCTGTAATTAAACCGAAGTTAATACGAGGATTTTCTGATTCACCGTATTCTTGTAATACGCCTGCAGGTTGCCAATAGTTACCATATTTTCTACAACCATATTCATGGAATTTTTGAGTACATGTAGCAACAATCGCACTTCTTGTTGTTATTTTTTGGTTACATGAAACATTGTTTGTATTTACGTCAAATAAACATTTGTCTTTTTTGCTAGGGAAACCAACATATAATGAAGCTAGGGCTTCTGCGTTGTTTTCCGAATAACTTTGTCTACTTGCCCAGTCCCAAATATATGCATATGGAGAGCTGCTATCTGTATCGTTAATGGTATCATCTTTACCGTAATAACCAGGTACTGCAGCTTTTTTTGCTAATGCATATCTAATGTAACTTGAAGCGTGAGTACTTTTAGAATCGCTACTATCGTTACTTGACATTACAAAGAAATAAGCTTCTAATCCATTAGTATTTGCTAAATCTGTAAAATCTTTTGCTTTTAAAAGATTATTATATTGTCTCCCTGAAAAAACTTTACCCCATGAGTGAGCGTCACGTACAGTGTGTGAATGTTTTAGAAGAGCAACAGAACTGTCACCATCTTTTGCGAATCTAACTTGCTTAGAGGTTTTAGTTGGAGCTACATCGTTAAAGAATCTTGCACCACCATATAACACACGTCTTAAAACGTCAATTTTACTAGATGTTAAGTAGTTTAAAAAGTTACCAGACCATGAATTACCATCACATACTTTTACAGTTTTATCTTCTGTCCAATTTTTAGGGAAGGCTTCTTTTGAAACTTCTTTTGTTGTAGCTTTACTTGTTGGGTACCAATACCCTCTTGCATTATTGTCTGATAAGTAATAATGGTCTGAAGAGTAATTATTACTTATGTTTGATAATTTACCTGTATCTGTTGAGTATTTATAGCATAGGTGAAAATCGTATATACCTTCATACTCAATAGATGGGTCAAACATAATGTCTAACTTTCCGTCACCATCGATATCTGTGTAATCATTGTATGCTTCCTGGAACATGGTATGTTCTCTACTCATACCAAGCATTAAAAGAGGAGGAGCGGTTTCTTCTAGCACGTGCATAGGAGTTTCACTAGGCTGTGCATTTTTTAACTTTTCGTCAATATTGGTATCTGCTGCATACGAATAAGCAGCAACAGTAGATAGCAATGCAATAGCGATGCTTCTAGAAAGTTTTGTCATATTGGACATTTGGTAACCTCGTTTATCAATACATTTGCTTAAGTATTGGTGCATGCTGTAAAAACTAATTTGTTTAACTAGCATAAAATTAAAACAATTTCATATTGTAAAATTTAACAAATTTTTAACAAAAGTATTAGTAATTAGTGATAACAAATGTATAAAACGTGTTGTATTTCACACTTTTGTAAATATAATATGCTTTAATAAATTTTTTTCCTGTTACAAAGTACTGTTCTTGAATTGAGTACAGAATAATGTTTTGTTTCTTTATTGTTAACAAAATAAATAAAAATATTATCAAAAGTAGTGTGTAAGATTAATAGGTTGTAAAAAAAAGGTTGTTCACGGAATGATCGGGATATAAGATTTGAAAAAGGGACAAAAATAATCTAAAGTTTAGACTTGAACCAAAAAACTAGAGATATATTTTATGCCCCATAATGTTCATAATATACATATAAATG
>JAXJQF010000059.1:0-10053 GCA_036311285.1 Ruminobacter sp.
ACGAATAACAAAATAAAAGTAGCCAAAAGAATTGCATACGGATATAGAGATGATAGCTATTTCTTTACTCTAATTCGATACCTATCATCTCTCGGTTTTCCAACAATTCCGTGAAGAGCCTATTTTATTGATTGATAAACTTGATAAGTTGTTCTTTGTTTAAAGCTCCAACATGTTGAGCAACAAATTGGCCATCTTTAAATAATAATAAAGTAGGAATACTTCGTACAGAGTATTTAGAGGCGTATGTTGAATTTTTATCTATATTTACTTTGCAGAATTTTACATCTTCAATTTCATTAATTGTATCTTCAATAACTGAACCAACCATTCTACATGGACCACACCATGGAGCCCAGAAGTCTACAACTACAGTTCCTGTTGATTCAAGAACAAGTTCTTGAAAATTTGAATCATTTGTTTCAATGATTGTACTACTCATAATTTTATCCTCTTCTTATAATTTAACTCATTTGATGTTATCATAATTGAAAGAGATAAAAAATATATAAAGGTCAAAAAATAGTTAAAATGAAAAATATTCTTGTTAATTTGCTTTGTGTTGCTTTAGGTGGTTCTTTGGGGGCGATTTCAAGATATTGTATAGGCAAAGGCGTGACTTATTGGTTAGGATTAGGATTTCCTTATGGAACCTTGTTTGTTAATGTTATAGGTTCTTTTTTAATAGGTTTTATACTTTCTTGTGTCTCTAGTGATTTGATTAAGATGTTTTTCGTAGTTGGATTTTTAGGAAGTTTTACTACATTTTCAACTTTTTCTATGGATACTGTTGCTGCATTGATGCATGGTCATTTATTAAAAGCCACAACAATAGTTTTGGCGAATTTATTCTTCTGCTTAGTATCAACATATTTAGGCATTTTAAGTAGTAGATTTATTGGTTTACAATAGGATAAAAGATGTATTTATTAGTCGATGGTAATAATTTTTTGCATAGAGCATATCATAGTGTTTTAAAAAATAATTTCACTAATAGTAGTGGCTTTCCAACAGGAGCAACTAAGGTTTATGTGAATATGATAATGTCTCTTGAGAAGAATTATAAGGATGCACAAATAGCTTTTATTTTTGATGCTAAGGGGAAATCTTTTAGACATGAATTGTATTGTGACTATAAAGCAACCAGAAAGCCAATGGATGAAGAACTTAGAAAACAAGTTGGGATAATTAAAGATATTATTCGAGCTATGGGATATTTAATTATAGAAGTTCCAAATGTTGAAGCTGACGATGTAATTGGAACTTATGCTGTAATGGCCGATAAGAATAACCAAAAGTTAAAGATTGTATCTGGGGATAAGGATTTATCTTATTTTGTAAATGAAAATATAACTATATTAGATACCATGAAAAAACGAGAATATCATGAACAAGATATAATAGAAAAATTTGGTGTTCCTCCTAAGTTAATTAGTGACTATCTAGCTTTAGTTGGTGATGTGTCAGATAATGTACCAGGGATGGATGGAGTTGGAGAAAAAACAGCAGCAATCTTATTAAATGAAATTGGTGATATTGATGAAATTGCTAATCGTTTAGATGAAGTAGAAAATCTGAAATTTAGAGGTTCTAAGAATTTTGCAGAGAAATTTAATTTACTGAGGGAACAAATATACTTATCAAGAGAGTTAACAAAGATTAAGGTTGATGTTGATGTACCATATTCTTTAGAACAACTAGTTAGAGGAACTATAGATCATAGAGAGTTGTTAAATATATATAAATTCTGTGAATTTAAGGAACTTATAAAAAAAGAGCAGGATATTTGTGATCAGCTTGGATTAGTTGTAACTGACTCAACGACAGGGCTTGATGTAAAAGAGAATATTGGTAAACAAGAAGATATAAGAGAATCGATTACAGTAAGTAGACCAATTGTTAATGTATCTCAAGTAGAACAGCTTGATGAATTGAAATCGTTGATTGAAAAAGAATGTACTGTAGATTTTTTAATATATGATAATGGTGAAGGCTACAGTTGTCTTGAACGTAGGGCGGTTCTTTTTGCTTTTGGTTTAAGTAATATTATCTATGTAATAAAGCTTGAAGAAGAGAATATATTAAATCAAAATTTATTATCTGCAAAAAATGTTATTCATATCCTAAAGAATATATTTGAGTCAAAAGAGATTAAGAAATTTACAATTGATGCTAAGAATGTTTTATCAATATTATTAAATGAAGGTTGCGAATTTTGTAATTATGATGACGTTCTGGTAATAAATAATTTAGTAAGGGGAAATAGGTCTTTAACTGTTGATGGTTTATTAGAAGAACTGTGTGACTATAAATGTTTAAAGTTAAAATTAGATAAGTCTAGTTTCTCATATTCATGTACAGATGAAGAGTTAAATAGAGATATAGAACAAAAACTAATTTTAGTTAAAACTATTTATGAGTCTTATAAGAATGAGTTAAAAACTAATTTGAAATTAAATTGGTTATATGAGAAAGAAGAGCTTCCGTTGATTGAAGTTTTATGTAATATGGAAAGAAACGGCATAGCTTTAAATACATTGAAGTTAACAGAGTTAAAGAATGAACTATGTAAGCAAATAGATGTATTAGTAAATCAAATTTACGAATGTAGTGGTGAAACATTTAATATTAATTCACCAAAACAGTTAAGTGAGATTTTGTTTGAGAAAAAAAATTTACCGTCACCTAAAAAGAAAACACAATCAGGAGGTTATTCAACTTCAGAGGATGTTTTGTCTGATTTAGCTGATAAAGGTTATGAATTACCAAAATTAATATTAGATTATAGGTCGTTGAATAAGTTATTAACGACATATGTTGAAAAGCTCCCTACGTATATAAATGATAAGACTGCTAGAATTCATCCTAACTATAATCAAACAGGTATTTTAACAGGACGTTTATCATGTAATGACCCTAATATTCAAAATATTCCTGTTCGTACAGAGAATGGAAAGGAAATCAGAAAAGCCTTTATTGCTAGAAAAGGATATAAAATAGTAGCAGCTGATTATTCTCAAATTGAATTGAGAGTTATGTCTTTTATCGCAAATGAAAGGATGATGATTGATGCTTTTAATAGAGGAGATGATATTCATAAAACAACAGCAGCTTTAGTTAATAATATTCCATTAGAAAGTGTTACTTCTTCACAAAGACGAGCAGCTAAAGCTATTAACTTTGGTTTAATATATGGAATGAGTCCCTTTGGCTTAGCTAAACAATTAGGCATAGAGAATAAAGAGGCAAAGCAATTTATTGAAAATTATTTTTTAACATATCCTAATATAAAGAAATATATGGAAGATACAAAGAATAGTGCAAATTCTAACTTGTTTGTAGAAACTTTAAGTGGTAGAAAAATCTATTTTAGAGAACTTTCTTCTGCTAAAGGTATGTTGAAACAGGCTCTAGAACGTGCTGCTATTAACGCTCCAATACAAGGTAGTGCAGCTGAGATTATAAAGAAAGCTATGTGTAAAATTCATGAATGGGTAAAAAAAACAGATGGTGAAGTATATATGTTACTTCAAATTCATGATGAACTTGTGTTTGAAGTTAGAGAAGATTTTGTTGAGCAAGCAAAGGAAAAAATTAAGGAACTAATGATAGATAATTTAGGTTCTGAAGTTTTATTAGATGTTGAGATTGGTGTTGGTGAAAATTGGAACGAAGCTCATTAGTAGAATTTTAAGAGCTTAATTTCTCCGTTGTTGATTTTGACATAATGCGCGTATTCATCATTCCAATCACCTACATCAATTATTGTTTTACCTTTTAAAGTTGTGCAATCTTTGGTGTGGGTGTGTCCGTGAATAATAATATTTGCTTGAAATTTATTTAGAAATTTCAAAGCAATATTGTTATCAATAAGGATTTTTTTTCTGTTCTTTTTATAATTGTTAATGCTGTTGTTTCGCATTCTTTCGGCTACTTGTGTTCTATATTTATGAGTAGTAATTAACATAAATATAATCTGATGCAGTTTACATCTAGAGAAATATCGAAATAACTTATATGAAAGTTTTTCGTTACATAGTTCGTCACCATGTACTAGAAGTATTCTGTTATTGTCGAGCTCTAATATTTCGGTATCATTAATTAATTTAAAGTTAAAATATTTAGCATCTTTTTGGCTTAGAAGAAAGTCTCTATTACCGTGTTGGAAAAAAGTTTTGATGTTTCTTTTTAATGCATTAGAAAAGATATTTTTTAATCTTAAGTGTGTAGAATTTGTTTCATCTATACCTACATAATAGTTAAAAAGGTCACCTATAATGTATACAGAGTCATTGCTATTTAAATTTGAGTAAAATTTCTCAAATTTATTCATTAAATCTTCTGTATCAACTGATAGGTGTATATCTGCTATTATGTAGGTACTCATATGGTTATTCTACTGTAACGTTTGTGATGATGATATTTTCGCTTGGAACGTCTCGATACATCCCAACTCTAGTTGTTTTAACTTTTTCGATTTCATCAACAACTTCTTGTCCTTTGATAACTTTTCCGAACACGCAATATCCCCAACCGTCTAAAGTTTTGCTTGTGTGGTTTAAGAAGTCGTTATTGTTTGTATTGATAAAGAATTGAGAAGTAGCAGAGTGTGGAGCATTGGTTCTAGCCATAGCAATAGTGTACTTATCGTTTTTTAAACCATTGTCTGCTTCATTTTCAATTGAAGGATTACCTTCTTTATGATCCATTTCAGAATCAAGGCCACCTCCTTGAATCATAAAACCTTTGATTACTCTGTGAAAAATAAGTCCGTTGTAAAACCCCTGTTTGCAGTATTCTAAAAAGTTTGCTACAGTTTTTGGAGCTTTATCTTTATATAACTCAATTGTTATATTTCCTTTGTTTGTTTCAATTATTACCATTATATTTTCCTCTGTTTTTTATATTATATATTATATAGTGTTCAAAAAATTTAGTCTAAGTTGTTTATATTTTAATTACACTATTTTTAGTGTAAAATGACACGAACAAAATATCGATGAGGCAGAGGTTTATGTTAGAAATATATAATTCATTAACAAGAAAAAAAGAAAAGTTTGTACCACTTGAAGAAAATAAAGTAGGTATGTATGTATGCGGTGTTACAATCTATGACCTTTGCCATCTTGGTCATGCAAGAACCTTTGTATGTTTTGACGTCGTAGTTAGATATTTGAGATACTTAGGCTATGAGGTTACATTTGTTAGAAATATTACTGATATTGATGACAAGATTATCAATAGAGCAAATCAAACTAACGAAAATTGGAAGGATTTAACTGTACGCTTAACAGAAGAAATGTACAAGGATTTTGATGCATTATCTATTTTAAGACCAGATATTGAGCCTCGTGCTACAGAACACATGAATGAAATTATAGAACTTGTAGCTAAATTAATCGAGAATGGAAATGCTTACGTTGCTTCTAATGGTGATGTAATGTTTGACATAACAACATTTGAAGACTACGGTAAGCTTTCAGGTCAAAATTTATCAGAATTAAAATCAGGTATTAGAGTAAAAGTAGAAGAAGCTAAGAAGAATCCATACGACTTTGTTTTGTGGAAGATGTCTAAGCCTGGCGAACCGATGTGGGATTCTCCATGGGGTAATGGAAGACCTGGGTGGCATATAGAATGTTCAGCAATGAATTCAAAATATTTAGGTAAGGTTTTTGATATCCATGGTGGTGGTTCTGATTTAATGTTTCCTCATCACGAAAATGAAATTGCGCAAAGTTGTTGTGCATGGCATACGGATTATGTAAACACATGGATGCATACAGGTATGGTTATGATTAATAAAGAGAAGATGTCTAAGTCATTAGGCAATTTCTTTACTATTCGTGATTTATTAGAAAAGTATGACGGTGAAACATTACGTTACTTCTTAATGTCTGCTCAATATAGAGGTCAATTAAATTACTCTGAATTAAATTTAGAACAGTCAAAGGCTGCTTTAAATAGATTGTATTTATCTTTAAGAGATCTTCCAAAGGCTCAAGCTAAAGAAAATACTTCTTTTGAAGAAAGATTTAAAGAAGCAATGAATGACGATTTTAATACTCCGTTAGCTTTTGCTGTACTATTTGATTTATCCAAAGAAATTAATACAATTAGAGCAACTAACTTAGATGAAGCCGCTTCATTGGGAGCGTTGTTAATAAAATTAGGTAGTGTGTTAGGTTTGTTGTCGTTAGACCCTGAACAGTATTTAAAAGGGAATAGTGATGAACAAAATGATGAAAATGCAAAAATTGAAGAATTAATTAGAAAACGTAATGAAGCTCGTGCTAATAAGCAATGGGATGTAGCAGACCAAACAAGAAAAGAACTTCTTGATATGGGGATTGTTATTGAAGACGGAGCAAATGGTACTACTTGGAGAAAGAAATAGTATTAGCTAATCTAGGAGATGTTATGAAAGATTATAAGAAGAAGTTTATAGAGTTTGCTTTATCTAGAAATGTTCTTAAATTTGGTGAATTCACTTTAAAGTCTGGAAGAAAGAGTCCTTATTTCTTTAACGCTGGTTTATTTAATACTGGCGAAGATCTTGCCTTTTTAGGAGAGTTTTATGCTGCTGCTTTAATGGAATCAGAGGTGGATTATGATGTTCTTTTTGGTCCTGCATATAAAGGGATTCCTATTGTTGCAGCAACATCTATAGCTTTATCAACTAAGTATAATAAAAAGGCTCCATGGGTCTTCAATCGTAAAGAGGCAAAAGATCACGGAGAAGGTGGTATGTTAGTTGGTTCAGAATTAAAGGGCGACGTAGTTGTTATTGACGATGTGATAACAGCTGGTACAGCAATTAGAGAATCGATGGACATTATTTCTAAGTCTAGTGCTAATTTAAAATGTGTACTGATAGCATTAGATCGTCAAGAAAAAGGTAAAAACGATTTAAGTGCTATTCAAGAA
Source organism: Ruminobacter sp. (assembly GCA_036311285.1). Lineage (GTDB taxonomy): Bacteria > Pseudomonadota > Gammaproteobacteria > Enterobacterales > Succinivibrionaceae > JAXJQF01. Next base: position 6,928 of record JAXJQF010000059.1, read on the forward strand.
ATTGAAAATGAATACAAGACAAAAGTAGTATCTATTATTACATTAAATGATTTAATATCATTTATAGAAAATAATGAAGATTATTCACAATATTTAGATATTATTAGAAACTATAGAGAAACATACGGTATCTCTAATTAACGTTAAGTTTTATTATTGTAAATATATATAATTCCATTATCGATTACGCCATTGATAATGGAATTTTTAATTTGTTTCAATTCAATATATGTCTTATTACATATTCCTTTATTTTAGGATTTTAGGCCTATAACTAAACAAATAATGTAACTGAATTATTTGAAATTAAAAAGCGTGTTTTTTAGAGAAATCTCAATAACACGCTTTTTAAAAAATGAATAATTATATTATATAATTATTTAACTGTTATTTTGAGTTTATAACAGTCATTGTTTGGAAAGGAATTTCAATTTTTGCTTCTTTTAATGCTGCAACAACATTTTCTGTAGAGTCAAAATATACACTCCAGTAATCTGAACTCTTAACCCAAACACGACAAGTTAAATCGATAGACGAAGAGTTTAATTTTCCTACAACAACAGTAATGCCATTTTCTTTGATAATTCTGTCGTCTTTTTCAAACATTTTAGTTACTGCTTCTTTAGCTTTCTTTAGGTCTGATCCGTATGCAATTCCAAAACAAAAATCAACACGTCTCTTTTCCATTCTTGAGAAGTTTGTGATTATTCCTGAGTTAATATTGCTATTAGGAATAATAACTACCTTATTATCAGTTGTAAGTAAAGTTGTTGTAAAAATAGTAATTTCTTCAACTGTTCCCTGTTGTCCTGCAACGTCTACATATTCACCAACTTTAATAGGTCTGAATAATAATAAGATTACGCCAGCTGCAAAGTTTGATAAAGAACCTTGTAATGCTAAACCTACTGCAAAAGATGCAGCACCGATGATAGCAACAAATGAAGCAGTTTGGATGCCTAGTTTACTTAATGATGCAGTAATTACAAAGGTTAATAATGTGTATTTAACGATGTTAGATAAAAATTTTGAAACTGTAGTTTCAATATTTGCTTTAGTCATAATTTTGAAAGTTATTCTAGACATAACCTTCGCTAACAACCAACCAATAACTAAAATAAGAATAGCATATGTTACATCTAAGCAGAAATTAACTAAAACTGTTTGATGTTCCTGAAAATATCCAATCGGATCTGTAAAAATAGAACTGATTACTTTTTCAGTTTGATCTATAAGTTGTGAATTATCTTGATTACTCATAATATTCCTCTAATGTAATTATTTTAAACCTGTTGAGCCAAATCCAGAGTTACCTCTTTCAGTTGTTTCAAATTCATCTACTAATTTAAATTGCGCTTGAACAACAGGTAGAATTACAAGTTGTGCAATTCTAGTGCCTGGTTCAATCGTAAAATCTTTTTCACTTCTATTCCATACTGCACACATTAATGGTCCTTGATAATCAGAGTCGATAAGACCTACTAAATTACCTAAAACAATACCATTTTTGCTTCCAAGTCCAGAACGTGGAATAATTGTTGCACAAAGATTAGGATCTTTAATATAAATTGATATACCAGTGCTTATAAGTTTAGTTTCATTGGGGTGAATAATTGTGTCCTCATCAACCATAGCGTATAAATCAATACCAGCCGATCCTACAGTTTTATAGCTTGGAATTGGAAATTGCTTACCTTCCCCAATTCTATCATCTAATATTTTTAATTCTATTTGTGTCATTATTTTTCCTTAATAATATTTTGTATGCAGCTAATAATAATTTTTTCTGCAACAAGTTCTTTCTTCTGTTTTTTTATTATAATTGGTTTATCAATTTCATTTTTTGAATAAATAATCACTTCATTATCGTCACTATTAAATCCAATTGTATTATCGCTTACATTATTTGCTACTATATAATCACAATTTTTACTCTCTAGCTTCTTTATAGAGTATTTTTCAACGTTTGTTGTTTCCGCAGCAAATCCTACAACAATTTTAGGACGTTTGTTTAAATTTGAGATAGTTTTAAGAATGTCAGGATTTTTGGTAAGCTTGATAGTTATATCGTCACAATCATCATTTTTCTTTATTTTATTTTTTTCTATGTTAATTGCTCTAAAGTCTGCAACAGCTGCACATGCTATAAAAAGAGAGCAATTATCAATATTTTTTAAACACTCGTCTAGCATTTGTTGTGCGGTTTCAATTTTTATGACTTTAGTATTCTTGGGGTTATGTAAGTTTGTAGGTCCTGAAATTATTGTAACATTTGCACCTAATTTTTGGGCGGCACGCGCAAGACTATATCCCATTTTGCCTGAACTTCTATTTGATAGAAATCTTACAGGGTCTAATGGTTCAATAGTTGGACCTGCTGTAATTACTACGTTGTGTCCTTTTAGTATATTATTCTGATTAAAAAAGTTAATAATTTCTGAGGCGATATCTTCAACCTCTGTCATTCTTCCTATACCTTCATCACCACATGCTTGAAATCCTGAAGCAGGGCCAATAAAGTTAAACCCTAAAGAACTTAATTTTTTTACGTTTTCTTGAGTTATAGCGTTTAGCCACATGTTTTTATTCATAGCAGGAACAATAAAAATAGGACAAGATGCTGCTAAGATTGTTGTTGTAAGTAGGTTATCGCATATTCCTGCTTTAATTTTGGCTATAGTATTAGCTGTAGCAGGAGCAATAACAACTAAGTCAGCATCCTTTATTATATCTATGTGTTGAACATTTGATGAGTTGGTAAAAGTGTCAGTAAGTACATTGTTTTGTGATAAAGTCTGAAGTGTAGTCTTTGTAACAAATTCCTCAGCATTCTTTGTCATAATTACATGTACATCAGCCTCTTCTTTTTTAAGTAATCTGATTAAATTTGGTATTTTGTAAGCAGATATTCCACCTGTTATACCTATTATTACCTTCTTTCCTGCTAGAGTCATAGTAAATATACTTTTTATAAAAATTAAAATCTTTGTTTAAAATGTTAGTTAATTATACTATATGTGTAGGCATTATCTTCTATATTTTTTCGACAATTTGATCTAAGCTTTATTCGTTTTAAGATAAGAAGAATTAATAATATTTCATAAAATTTGTTAAATATATAAAAAT
>JAXJQF010000060.1:0-21772 GCA_036311285.1 Ruminobacter sp.
GACTATGGTATACTAAATTGAAAGATTTTGCAATAAATGAAATTAAAAAACGTTGATAAAATAAGGAGTTAAACATTAAAATTTAGAAAAAGTAAAAATACTTTCTAATTAGATACTAGAGTGACGGGAGTTTGGGTTATATATAGTATGTTCTTTTGTACATTTTGATCATAATAGCAAAAAATGATACTTGTTTAGATTGTAATAATAAAAAATGTTATTATGAAAAAGGTTATTTTATTTTTTATAAAAACATACTTTATTGTAATTTAATAGTATAACGAACTGTAAAAATATAATAATTAGAATAAAAATTATAAAAAAGACAATAGTAGATTAATAGGATTCGAGTAGTGTCAAAATATATAAGGAATACATTAGAACAGTGTTATAAACAAGTACGTACCTATGGTGGTGTACATTTGTTTATGGTTTCTTGCTCAGAACAGGGGGAAATTCAATCTGATGTTGACCAAATATGTAAATATGACCAAACCTATAGACATTTAATCAAAGAAAATAATGTAATTCGTATCAATTTAAAGGAAGAAGATTATTATTCTCCTTTGGTTCCAATTTTATATATTATTTATGAAATTCAGCATAGAAATGGATTAAGTAAAACGCATCTTGTAGATGTGTTAAAACTCTCTCCTTTTGAGAGAAATTTCGTGAATACAATATTAAGTAATGAAAGCTTAATTAAAAATAATTACTTTTTACCTGCTGATATCGATTATCTTGAAAATCGTTTAAAGAAGCATTTAATTGATTATTTAAATCACTTATTAAGTGAAAGAAATCCTTATATAATTATTGTTACAAACTTGCAATATAGCGGGAACACTTCTATTAACTTTATGATTGATTATTTTCAGAATCAAATGATTGATAATTCTGAAAGAAAATCTAGTGCTTTTTTTGCAAGCAGTAACAGTTATAATTTTGTTGATAGTAAAGAATCTGAACGAAAGAATAATAATTTATTCTCAAATTACAAGAGTCGTAATGTTTATAATTCTCAACCTAAAAAGGAAATAGAATTAAGAAATCAACCTAATGCACTATTTGTAATGGGGGTTAATAATTTAGCTGAATTAGCTCATGGTTCAAATTGGTTTGATTTTGAAAGTAGATTTGAAAGATTTGCAAGTTTTGCAACATCTAATAATATCGTTCCAGAAGAGTATAAGACATCTTATTGGCATAAAAAACCATATCAAGCGAAAGAAATTAATAATGCAGATGATTTAATTAATGTTACCTTAAATCTTCTTAATTTCTTTTGTTATGAAGAAGCAATTCATATAATTCAAAAATATTTTACTATTGTTTCTGCTGATGGTGGGTATGATAAAGGTTTAGAAGGAAAAGAACCTGTTATCTATAATATTTTAGGTCGCGCATTTTTATATTCAAAGCAATATGAAGATGCTTTAGTAGCATTTGACCAGATGTATGAAAAGGCTCAATATATAAATGATCGTGATAGCGCTTGTCGAGCATATATTGAGTTAGCATATACCCATATCTTTAGATCTGATTTTGAATCTGTACTTCACTTTGCTGAAATGGCGTCACATTTAGGTGAAGTTAGTATGAATTTACGTTTAGTTGCAATTGCAAACTTTTGTCTATTCGTTGCTTATGATAGAACAAATATGCAATTTGATGTTAAACGTCTTAAACTTCTAGAACAAAATTTAAAAGATAAAAAGTTAAGTAAAGAATTAACTTATGTTTTAAGAAACTCTTTTGCTCAAACAGCAAATGATAAAAATATTAGCAAGGATAAAGCGTTAGAGGATTGCGAAAACGCGATTGCTATTGCAAAGCATTTAGGTATTAAGCACGAATTAGCGGCTGCTTATCATTGCTTAGGCATTGTTTTGTTAAGTCAAAAGAATGACCAAGGAGCTTTAGAGTCTTTTAAATTTAGTGAAGATTTGTTTAATGAAATTGATGTAAAGTCAGAATTAACAAAGACTTATAATTCTATCGGTTTCTTACATTTTCAATTAGAAAATTTTAAATCAGCTAATGAGTACTATGTTAAGGCATTAAATAGATCGGTTACCTATGGTGATTTCTCTGAAATTTCTATTACCTTGTATAATTTAGCTGAAATAGATATTTCATGCGGTTTCTTTAAAGAAGCTCTTCATACTTTAGATGTATTACAGGATGTTATGTCTATTAGAGGAATTTCAGTAATTCCATTCCATAATTTACATGACATATTATTAAATAAAGCACTAATTTATTTATTCTTAGGTGAAGTTAATTACGCTGAACAAATGGTTAAGCGTAGTGAGTTCTTATCGGTTTCTTTAACACTTGAAAATAACGAAGCGTTCTTAATGCTTCTCGTTAAGACACTTATTGCTAAATACTATGTAAATAGAAAGCAAGCCATTGATAACATGGAAAAAGTGACAGCTATGGTTAAAGATGATAGGGGAATTATCACTAATAGATTAAAGGTTCTTTATTATTTAATAAAAATAATGGTTTGTTATAGTTTCGGTTTATACGAAGAACGTTATCGTTGCTTTAGAGAATCGCTTGAATTTGTAAGCATCAATAAGCTTATAACAAGTGAAAAACTATTAAAACAGTTATGGCAAAATCCTGTTTCAATTTCATATGAAGTAATTGAAAACTTTGTGGTTCCTATTAAGGAATTAAGTCAAATTATTCCGTTAGTTGAACAAGAGCGTAAGGTTAATATCCTATGGAAACAAGTTCATGAAATGAGACTTATTTCCATCCTTCATAGCTTTGGTTTAAGTGTAAAGAATTATGAACAGTTAGCATCTGAAACTCTTAGATTATTATCAGCTCACTTTAGTATTAACGGGGGAATGATCTATTTTATTAATAATGAAGAGGATGCTGAAGAACCTACAACTTTAATTCATCAATTTAATTCATCAACTGTATATACAGATTTTAATTATAAAGTAGCCAAATCATTTATTAACAAAAACATTTCTAAGACTTTATTAGATTTTACAAATGTAACTATTGGGGATAATGTTTTATATAAGGTTATGATCTTCCCATTGATGGATCGTTCTAACTTATTTGCGCAACTTTTATTGTTTACATTTGAATCTAAATCTAGCACATTGTTAGCTAGCCAAATAGATTCAATTAGTTTTATTACGCAACAGTTATCGAGCCAATTGATTATGATGAGTCAGCGTAATAAGTTAATTCAAGTAAGTACAACAGATATGTTAACTGGGCTTTATAATCGTATGGAATTTAATAACCTTATGAATGAAGCTATCAGTGAGTTAAAGCCTAATGAAAACATAGCTTTAGGATTTGTGGACTTAGATAACTTTAAGTATTATAACGATAATCTAGGTCACGACATTGGTGATAAGCTATTGGTATGGTTTGCAGAGTTGTTATTAAATTATAAGGAAGAACGCGATATCGCTTGTCGTTGGGGTGGGGACGAGTTCTTGCTTCTTATGAAGAACTGCGACGCTCAAGAAGCAGAAATTCGCATGCAAAAAATTCTAGATACATTGAAGTCAAAGCTTGGCTATAAGAAAGAAATCGAAGAGTTTTTAGGTCGCCCGGTGAATAATTTGCCAGAAAAATATTATTTGGCATGCTCTATAGGGGTTATGGATAGCTCAACATTACCTCGTCCATTCAAGGATTCTGATTTGTTGAATCATGCAGATAAGGCGTTATATGAAGTTAAGAGAACAGGTAAAGGACGTGTTCTTAACTATGAAAATATGACACATGAAGCAGATGACCAAATAATGGAATCTAATCGTTAGACGTTGTTTATAAAGATTTGTAACATATGCCCAATTTACTAGGGCATATGTTTTTATGTGGCTATTTATTTGAACTGTTATTTTATAACTTCAAATAATTTGAATTCAGTTAAATTAAATTTATTATCTTCGTTTCTTTTAAGTTTACATACAAAACTTAGTTTCTTTTCATCAGAGGTCGCTTTTCCTACTACACTGTATTTTTGTTCTTCCTTTTCACTTAAAGGTACACGGCGATCAGTGATTTCTAGTTTATATCCTTTTCCAAATCTTACTGTTGATACTTTTAGACAATAATCTTCAACATATTTAATGTGTTTGTCTTTTTTATAAGCTTCAGCCTGTTTCTCTTTATCTATTTTATTTGTTTCAGCTGCTACTGGTTTTTGTTCTTCTTTGTTTAGAAATGGAATAGCATATAAGTTTGATGATAATAATGTAAGTAAACCAAGAGTTAATGCTTTAGCTAGTATGCTGTTATAAATCTTATTCTTCATAATTTGCGTTCATATCCTCTAGTAATTCTCTAATAAATTCTAATCTTTGAATTGGTTTTTCTTTTTGTATGTTGATTTTAATTTTGGTCGGACCATCTAACTTGTAGATATCAGAATGTTCTAGTATTAGTCCTGTTAAAAATTCAAATTTTACATGTACTTTATTTCCAAACTGAATTGAACCATAACGATTATTAAGGTTAATAGTTTCTATACCTAAACGTGTTGCTACTAGTTTTAGTTCTGCAATTTTTATGAGGTTAGAAGATTCTTCGGGAAGCTTTCCGAATCTATCGATAAGTTCAGATTTAAAGTCACTAATCTCTTGTTTGTTTTGACAACTTGATAGTTTCTTATACAAAGATAATCTTGTGTTAATATCCCTAACGTAATTACTTGGAAGTAATGCAGAAAGAGATAAATCAATTAAGATTTCTTTTTTACTCATGTTATCAAGGTTTAGCTCTTCGCCGTTCTTTAATGCTTCTACTGCATTTTCAAGCATATCCATATATAGACTAAAGCCAATACTTTCTATTTGTCCTGATTGTTCTGCTCCTAAGATTTCGCCTGCACCTCTAATTTCCATATCGTGAGTTGCAAGAATAAATCCAGATCCTAAATCTTCTAATGAAGATATAGCTTGTAATCTCTTTTTAGTATTTTCAGCAAGAGTACTTGGTGGAGGAGTTAGAAGATATGCATAGGCCTGGTGGTGGGATCTACCAACACGTCCTCTAAGTTGGTGCATTTGAGCAAGGCCTAATTTATCAGCTCTATTCATAATAATAGTGTTAGCAGTTGGGACATCGATACCTGTTTCTATAATTGTAGAACAAATCAGTAGATTAATTTTTTTATTATAAAAGTCATGCATGATGTTAGCTAATTGTTTTTCTGGTAATTGGGCATGAGCAACTGCAATTTTAGCTTCAGGAATAAGTTTTGTTAACTCCTCGGATATCTTGTCAATACTATCTACGTCATTGTGTAAGAAATAGGTTTGTCCTCCTCGTTTTAATTCACGAAGAATAGCTTCTCTTATAATACTATCATCGTACTCATATACAAATGTTTTGATAGAAAGTCGTTTAGCTGGAGGAGTTGCAATGATTGAAAGGTCTCTAATCCCATTCATAGCCATGTTTAATGTTCTAGGAATTGGGGTTGCTGTCATTGTTAGAATATCAATATTAGCTCTTAATTCTTTAATTCTTTCTTTTTGGGTGACACCGAAACGGTGTTCTTCATCTACAATTAAAAGTCCTAGATTGTTGAATTTAAAAGTTTTGTTTAAAAGTTTATGGGTTCCAATAATGATATCAATCTTTCCGTTTTCGACATCGCTTTTTATTTGGTTTTGTTCTTTTGTTGATTTAAATCGACTAATACAAGCAACGTTTATTGCAGTGTTTGCAAAGCGTTCTTTGAAGTTATCATAATGTTGATCGGCAAGTAAGGTTGTTGGTACTAATAATGCTACTTGTTTTCCATTAGAAGCTGCAACGAATGATGCTCTTAAAGCTACTTCTGTTTTTCCAAATCCTACATCTCCGCAAATTAGACGGTCCATAGGTTTTATTGTTTTCATATCATGCAAAACTGCATTGATTGCTTTTTCTTGATCTTCTGTTGTTTGGTAACCAAACCCTGAACAGAATTTAATATATTCCTCTTCATCTATAGTGTATCTAAAACCACTCTTTACAGAACGATTAGCGTAAATTTCAAGTAAGGATGCAGCGATATCTTTAATTTTATTTGCAGCTTTATTTCTAGCTTTCTTCCATGCATCAGTTCCGAGCTTTGTTAATTTAACATCATCAACACCAGTATATCTTGATAATAGGTGTAAGCTGCTGATAGGGATATACATTTTGATATCATTTGCAAACATTAGAGTAACATATTCACTTTGGTAATCATCAACCTTTAGAACTTCTAATCCTTTATATTCAGCAATACCATGGTTTTCATGTACAACGTGTTCCCCAGGTTTTAGTTCTGCTAGGTTTTTTATAATTGCATCAGGTGAAATTGTTTTTGAGTTCTTCTTTTTTCGTCTACTAATGTATGTATAACCTAATATTTCATTTTCTGTAATAAACGCTAAAGAATCGTTAATAATTGCACCTTTTGCAATAGGAGTGATAATAATGCCTAATTTGTCATTGCTATTGATAAATTCTGTAATTGAATTAAAGCTACTTATTTGTAAATCTTTATGGAGCATTTCAATTAAGATAGCTTTACGTCCTTCGCTTGGCGTAGATATTAGAATCTTTCCTTTAAAGCTATTTACAAAATTAATAATGTTTTGATTAGGATTTGGTAGGGTGTTGTTTATAGCTAAGGACGGTAATTCTTGGTTCTTACCTTTTATACATGTTGTTGGAGCATCTACATTATTTGCGTAAATACTTATTTGCTTGAGTTTTTTAAATTCGTGTAATAGTTCATCAACTTCTAGGTAAAGTTCTTTTGGAGGAAGGCTTGGATGTAGTGGATTAGCTACATGATAATTTGCTCTAGTTACAACATCACTAAAGAACTCTGTTGCTTTTTCCTTAATACTTTCTAATGTGATTAGAGTGGTGTCAGGGAGTAGGTAATTAAATAGAGTATTTGTTTTTTCAAAGAATAAAGGTAGGTAATATTCAATCCCCGCAGGTATTACTTTTTTGCTAATTTGCTGATAAATGTTATGTAGACTAATATCTCCTGGTTTGAAGTATTCACGGTATTTTCTTCTAAATCTGTCAATTGCTAAATCATCTACTGGAAATTCATGAGCTGGAAGTAATCTTATTTCATCAACTTTTGAAATAGACCGTTGAGTATCTAGGTCAAAGATACTAATTGATTCAATTTCATCGTCAAAGAAATCTATTCTATAAGGGACATTACTTCCCATAGGAAATAGATCAATGATTTCACCACGGGATGCAAATTCTCCATGCTCTAATACAAGCTTTGCATTTAAGTAACCTGATTCTATTAGTTTTTCTTTAAATTTAGCAATATTTACATTTTCTCCCTTTTTAAGAACTATTGCTTGAGAATTAACGTAGGTTGTTGGTGCTAGTCTTCCCATAATAGTGTTAACTGAAATTATTAGTATGCTATTAGGTATTGATTTAATTCTTGATAATATTTCTAATCTTTTTGAGATAATGTCTTGATACGGAGAGAATGTATCATAAGGCAAGGTTTCCCAATCTGGAAATAGTAAGACATTATTATTTGGTAAAAGATACTTTAGTTCTTCCTCTAAAGTTAAAGCTTCGTTGGCATTAGTTGTAACAATTAAATAAGGAGTTGGATTGCTCTTTATTATTTCACTTATTGATAAAGATACACCTGCGCCAAGAAGATCCTTTACCTTGGTTTTATGATTAGTTGAAATATTTTCAATAAATTTAAAATAGTTTTGCATAGCTTATTGGAAGAAAGTTAATTATATAATGATGGCAATTTTATCAATTTTTACTTATTTATTAAACCTTTTAATAAGACATGTCAGATGTCTTTAGTTAATGAAAGGAATAATTCTTGAGTAAGCATACACATGTATTTAATTGTTGATAGCTTACTTTGTATTAATTTTTTTGTTATTATGCTTTAAGTTTTCTTATCAATTCTAGGTTTATAAAATGAATAATCAATTTAATAGAACGTCTTTAGTAATCGGGACTGAAGGTGTAGATATTTTGAAACGCTCTCATGTATGTGTTTTTGGTATAGGTGGTGTAGGCGGTCATTGTATCGAGGCATTAGCTAGAGTAGGAATTGGGAAGTTAACAATTGTGGATAAGGATGTAGTTGATGTAACTAATATCAATAGACAAATCATTGCTTTACATAGTACGTTAGGTCAAAGAAAGACTGATGTTATGAAAGCAAGGCTTCTTGACATCAATAAAGACCTAGAAATTATAAGTCTTTGTGATACCTATACAATACATAACTCAAATGATTATGACATGTCAAAGTTTGACTATGTTGTAGATGCTATTGATATGATTTCATCTAAGATTGAACTTATAAAGAGATGTAATGAGACCAAGACTCCTATAATTTCTTGTATGGGGACAGGCAATAAACTTAATCCAACAATGCTTGAAATCTCAGATATAAATAAAACCAGCGTATGTCCTTTGGCAAGAGTGGTAAGGAGACAATTAAAAGAACTAGGAATAAAAAAATTAAAGGTTCTTTATTCTAAAGAATCTCCAAGGCATTCTGATAACGAAGACAAAAGCGTTATTGGTAGTGTTTCTTTTGTACCATCAGTAGCAGGTTTGATAATAGCAAGCGAAGTAGTTAAGGATTTAATAAATATATAAATTTTAAAAATGTAAAATATAGTTTGATAAATAAAAAATTGTATACACTTGAAGGAAAAGTTATACAAAAAAATTATTAATTATTTAAAAAAAATTTATCACCAATACATATTGGTGATTTTTTTATTATTGATTTGTTTATTTGTTCAGTAGTTTCGATGTCTAAGTTATATTTTATGTTGATTATTAAATTTGGATAACTTTCATAAAATATATATATATGTTGCAATTGCTCTCATTTATTTTAAATAAGTTTGTTTATAATTTATAAAGATTTATTAATAATTAGTCTTATGAGAATAATAACAACATAAAATTGATCATATTACAAGAGATAAGTAATTTTTTGTAATTACTACTGTTCTTGACGCCTTGATATAAAGTATAACTATTTGGGGATATTATGAAAAAGAGCTACTTTTCAAGTGTAAAATTAGCATTGATTGTGTTATTGTTCATAGTGTCTATTGTCGTATCTATAACTAGCTTTGTATGGTTTAAAGACAATAACTATAAGCAGGTTATTAATAATAATATAGAATATCAAGAACGTTTTCTTGAAAACTTATCTGAAAATATTTACTTCAAATTAAGTGATACTGAAGATCAAATTAGACAGATTGCGAAAATTTATTCAAAGATGTCTGTCAATATGGATTTTTATGATTTAGCTTTATTGCAAACCTTAAATGAAAATTCTCCATTTGAATATATAAGTTATGTAGGTTTAGACTGTATAGGTCACAGTATTTATGCTCATAAGGACGTATGTAACATGGAGGCTGTTAGATTAGCCTTTAATGGTCACAGTGGCTCCTTAATAGAACGTTTTGAATTAGAAAAAGGCGATTATGGTTTTACATTCTATGCACCAGTAATCTATGAAAATGTAATAAGAGGCGCGTTGATTGCGCAATATAATGTTGCCCACTTACAAGGCATGTTAAATAGCAACCTCTTTGGTTTTCCTGCTCGTATTTTGTTGGTTAATAATAAAGGTGATATCTTAATTAAGTCTGATTTTGATGATCCAAATTATAATAACAAGTCTAATATTCTTGATATAAACAAGAAAAATAAATATGAAGATGAGATGGATGAGGAGAAGTTAAGGGTAGCTTTAGAAACGCCAAATAATAAAATTTTTTCGTATAAGATAGAAACTGAATGGGGCGTTGCTATCTGGTCAGTGGTAAAACCTAGAAACTACAACTTCAATATTGTTCAATCACTACACCCTAAGATAACTAGTAATTTAGTGGAAGAAGGGCAATCTTGTGGTTTTATATTAGAAGTTATTTTGGTGTCGGTTTTTATCGGTTACATCATAATGCTTTTCTTTATCTATAGGTCGCATTCTTATATCTTAACTAGAGCGATTGAGGTGGCTACAAGGAGCTTAAGTCAAACGCTAGAATCTGAAAAAGCTAAGACAGAAGTTATTAGTGGAATGAGTCGTATGTATTATTCTTGTTACATGTTAGATTTAGAGAATAATTCTATGTTCTCTATTGATATCGATAACGAAACTTATGACACTATAAAGAATCAAACAGAATTAAAGAATGCTGTTTCTCAAATTGTAGTTAACGAAATTACAAGCAGTCATCTAGAACAATGTATGGAGTTCTTAAATCTCGATACTTTTGATGATAGGTTATCTGATGAAATTAGTTTAAGTGAAGAATTTTTAACTAATTCTAGAGGTTGGGTTCGTATCAGTATTATTAAGCTAGGCTCTAATTTAAGTGAATATAAGGCTATGGAGCCATTGTTTATGGAAGAAATCGGCCAAAATTATGTTGAAATTTTAAATCAACGTAAAGCCTTAACTATAAATGATCAGCAAAAAGAAAATAAAATTGAAACGACTCAGGTTAAAAAGATATTACTTGTGTTCCAGGATATAGATAAGGAAAAGAAGAAAGAAATTGAGCATCTTAATGCTATTCGTACAGCTCATGAGTTAACATTAAAGGCAAATGCTGCTAAATCTGATTTCTTGGCAAAGATGAGCCATGATATCAGAACTCCTATGAATGCAATTTTGGGTATGACTACAATTGCGAAACTTAATTCTAGTGATAAAACGAAAGTTCAAGATTGCTTAAATAAAATCACTATTGCTGGTGAGCATTTGTTGATGCTATTAAATGATGTTCTAGATATGAGTAAGATTGAATCAGGTAAGATCGATTTGAATGTGAAGAAGTTCCGTATCAGAAGTCTTTTAGATAGCATAAACGTTATTGTTACACCTCAAATTCAAAATAAGAATCATCGTTATATAACTAATTTTGATGGCATTATTCATGAAGTAGTAGAAGGGGATTTTACCCGTTTACAACAAGTTTTATTGAATATTATTGCTAATGCAATTAAGTATACGCCTGATAATGGTGAAATTAAGTTCTCATTGACAGAACATAATACTAATAAGAAAAATATAGCATGTCTTGAATTTGAAGTAGAAGATAATGGTATTGGTATGACAGAGGATTTTATTGCTCATATTTTTGATCCATTCTCTCGTGCAAATGATGATAGAGTAAATGAAATTCAAGGTACAGGTTTAGGGATGTCAATTACTTATAGTATTGTTCAGCTTATGAATGGTAATATTAAGGTATATTCTAAGCCTAATTGTGGTTCAAAATTCGTAGTAACAGTTTATTTAAAATGTCTAACTTCAGACATTAAACATTTAGATCAAGCATTTGAAGATAATGTAGCTTTAAGTTCAACAGAAGGGAATGGTGCAACCAACATATTATCATCTTATGTTGATGATTTAGATAAGTCTACAGAATCTGATAGTAGTATTACGAAGTCTACTAAAGAAGATACTGAGATTGTTACTAGTGATTTAGATTCGGATAAATCTGAAAAGGGAGATTCAAGTACATCTAGTAGTTCTAATGATGACAATGATTTGATGTTCTCGGGTATAAAATGCTTACTTGTAGAAGATAATGCTTTAAATGCAGAAATTGCTATTGAATTATTATCTATGCAAGGGATAGAGGTTGATAGAGCAACTAATGGTAAGGAAGCTTTAGATATAATGACAAATATTGATGAAGGGTATTATGACATTATATTTATGGATATTCAAATGCCTATAATGAATGGTTTTGAAGCAACTAAGAGCATTAGAAATCTCCCAAGTAATTACACAAAGAGTGTTCCTATTATTGCAATGAGTGCTAATGCATATGCTGATGACGTACGTCATTCTATTGATGTAGGTATGAATGCTCATATATCTAAACCAATAGATTTAAAAGTTTTATACGCAACAATATTAAAATTTGTACGTGTAAAATAATGTATAAAATGCTTTGGACCAAAATTTAATAAAGTTGTAAAACGTGATATACTTTGCAAATTGTTTTTATGCATATAATTTTATGAGGTAATCATGTTCACAACTATTAGTGGTAAGACCTTTGATAAGGAAAGATCTCTATATAATGTTTCTAACGCTATTATAAATTCTTGCGTTTTTGCAGGTGAAGCGGATGGGGAATCTCCTTTAAAAGAAGCTAAAAATATAGTTGTTAACGATTCAAAATTTTCATTAAGATATGCTTTTTGGCACGTTGATAAGTTTGAGATAAACAACTCTGAACTTAGTGAATCATGTCGTGCTCCTCTTTGGTATTGTACTGATGGTAAAATCAGTAACTGTACTATAAAATCAATAAAACCATTAAGAGATTGTTCTAATATTGCAATCGAGGATTCAAAAATATCTAGTCCAGAATTTGGATGGAAAAGTTCTAATATCACTTTAAAGAATACTGAAATTGAAGCTGAGTATCTATTTTTAGATTGCAAGGATATTGAGTTATACGATGTTAATATGAAAGGAAAATATTCTTTTCAGTATCTTGAAAATTTAGTAATAAAGGATAGTCATATTGATACTAAGGATGCTTTTTGGCATGCAAAGAATGTAAAGGTTATTAACTCATATATAAAAGGAGAGTACTTAGCTTGGTTTAGTGAAAATGTTGAGTTTATAAATTGTATTATTGAAGGGACTCAACCATTTTGTTACTGTAAAAATCTTGTATTAAAGGATTGCAAGATGATTGGTACAGATTTAGCCTTTGAATATTCGGAAGTTCAAGCAACAATAATTGGTTCTATTGATTCTGTAAAAAATCCTTTAAGTGGATCAATCATCGCTGATGATATTGGAGAAATTGTAAAGGAAGATGACTTAAAGAATGGTAATGCAACTATTGTAGTAAGAGCTAAATAATGTCTAGTACAAAAGATGTCTTACTAAAAAAGTTAGTAAACGGTGAATCCTTAGATTTTAATGATAAACTGTGGTTAACTGTATTACTAAGTGTTCCTGCTATATTTGCACAGTTGTCGACAATATTGATGAATTATATTGATGCTTCTATGGTAGGTAGCTTAGGTGCACAAGCATCCGCCTCTATAGGTCTTGTAACGTCTACTACATGGATTTTTTTAGAAATAGCTCATGCCATAGCTTTAGGGTTCTCTGTTCAGATTGCTCATAGAATAGGGGCGAAGGATGATTTTGGATCAAGGTGTGTAGTAAGACGTTCTTTGTTAATAGTTGTATTATTTGGCTTTACTTTAATGGGGATATCTCTATATATTTATAAAGACTTGCCTTATTGGTTAGGAGGTCATGAGAGTGTTATTAGAGATGCCCAGTTATATTTTTTAGTATTTGCCTTTCGTATACCAATAACATTACTTCGTTATTATGCGAGTGGGATGCTTCGTTGTAGTGGAGATATAAAAGTACCTAGTGTTTTAAACATGTTTATGTGTTTATTGGATATAGTGTTTAATTTCTTCCTAATATATTCAGTTCATAAATATAGTGTGTTTGGGACAGAGTTTTCAATTCCTGCGGCGGGACTTGGAGTTTATGGAGCAGCAATCGGAACATTTTTAGCAGATTTGATTGTAACTTTAATGCTTTTGTATTGTTTGTTGTTTAGAAGTAAGTCATTAAAGCTTTGTCTTGATAAAAATCAAGGTGTATCAAGTTATATCCCAACTAAAAGATTGTTATTAAGTGCAGCTAAAATAGCTTGTCCTGTCGCAATGTTACACGTTTTAATATGTGGCGCTCAAGTAACTGTTACTTATATCATTGCTCCGTTAGGAGTAGTAGCTCTTGCTGCTAATACATTTGGTATTATTATTGAAAGTCTTTGTTATATGCCGGGACATGGTATATCAGATGCTGCTACTACTATTGTTGGTCAATCTCTAGGAGCAAAGAGAAAAGATATGGCTAAAAGTTTTGCCTGGATTACTGTTAGTCTAGGTATAGTCGTAATGTCGTTATTAGCTGTTGTTATGTACGTATTTTGTCCTTATTTCCTAGAAATGATGACACCTGATAAGGGAGTTGTAGAACTTGCAACAACAGTAATAAGACTTGCATGCTTTGCAGAACCTTTTTATGCTGCTTACATTGTTTGCTTTGGTGTATTTTTGGGGGCTTGTGATACATTTAAACCTGCTATGTTTAATTTATTAACAATGTGGGGTGTGCGTATTATATTAGCAAGTTTTATTGCCCCAGTTTATGGATTAGTTGGCGTCTGGATTGCAATGTGTATTGAACTATTTATAAGAGGTGTTATCTTTTTGGTACGACTACATAAAGGTTCTTGGATGAATAAATATAGACCTAGTGAAACAGAAGTGATTAACTAGTCTATTTAACAATTGATTGATGGTTGAGATAAAATTAAAGTATGTGTAAGGAAATAGTTTTAGCTCCAATGGAAGGAGTATTAGATTACCCACTACGTCAAATAATCACCTCTGTTAATAAGTATGATTATTGTGAATGTGAGTTTATTAGGGTATCTGATGTTGTTTTTCCAAGAAAGGTGTTTTTTAGAGAAGTACCAGAATTAAAAACTGGAGGATGTACAGCGAATGGTACACCTGTATGGGTGCAGCTATTAGGTTCTCAGCCTGAGATTATGGCTGGTAACGCAAAGGTTGCAGCGGATAACGGAGCTTTAGGTATTGATTTAAACTTTGGTTGTCCTTCAAGATTTGTGCATAGAACGTGCGGTGGAGCTGCTATGCTTCGTTATCCTCAGCGCATTGGTGAAATAGTAAAGCAGGTTAGAGATATTTTACCGAGTCATGTAGGTGTTAGTGCAAAAATAAGACTAGGTTGGGAAAGCGAAGACGAACTTGATACCATTATGGAAGAAGTGGTGAAAGGAGGAGCGGATAAGGTAATTATTCATGCTCGAACTAAGAAGGATGGTTACAAGGAAGAGGCTATAAAGTGGCACTGTATTGCTCCTCAAAGAGCAAAGTATGAATTACCAATAATTGCTAATGGAGAAATTAAGGATAAGGATAGTGCTCTAGAATGCATGAGACAAAGTCAGTGTGATAGTTTGATGTTAGCTCGTTATGCTTTATCAATTCCAAACCTTGAAAGAGTTATTAGAAACAATGAACAACCATACTCATATATTGAAAGTGCTCAGCTGTTAAAGAACTTTATTGAACTTATTGAGCAGTTGTTACCTGAGTTTTATCAAAAGGCAAGGGTGAAGCAGTTTATGAATTATCTTCGTCTTCATTATGAAGAATTACAGCAACCGTTTAGAGCTGTTTGTCAACAAGAAACAATGGTTGATATAAAGAAAATTATTGATTCAATTAAGTAGCACTACTTATAATCGATATTAAATTGATATAAGAATGTTTTCGAAGAAAGCATAAATTTAAATTTATTAAAAAAAAGATGTTGCTTTTTTAATTATAAGAGCAACATCTTTTGTTTTTCTAATGAACTGTATGTTAGTGTATATTGTATATATCTTATTATCTATTTTTAGCAATTTTTACAATCGGGTCGTAACCTTTAATAAAAGTAATATATTTTGAGGCTTTTTCACTTGAGTTGCATACTTGTAAAATTGCGTTATTTACAAGTTTTATTCCTTTTGTTTCACCATTATCTAAAACAATTTCCCTTGTTAATTCTGTTAGGTTAAACATAATGTCATCTTGAATAAAATCTAATTTATCTTCATTCATATTAGGTTCAAGTTGTAAAACCTTGTTAACGCTGTACATATAATACATTAGGTTTGATTTTGTTTGGTTATCTATATCTTGTGAGTTTAACCAATTTTCAGCTTCATCAGGAATGCCATTGTTGTTTAAGTCTGTTGGATCAACGTACTTAACATTAACTATGATTGGTTCATCACCAAAAGGACGCTCTTCTGTTTGATTAGAAGAACAAGCAGATAATAAACATGCTGATATTACAGCAAGTGCAGAAAATAACTTTAAGTTCATATTTTTAATCAGTTTTGCAATCCTGCATATCTAATTTTTTATTAAGTTAAATCAGTATATGCAGGACGTGTTCATAAATAAAGTGGTGATCTAAGGAGAATGGTATTATAAACTTAACTAGTTAATTTCATTAAAAAACTAAGGTTTTGTACAAAATTTAGACTAATAAGTAATTTAGTACACTAATAAAGCTCACTTAGTACTTCTAATATATCACTTATCAAGGGTGGGAGAGTAAAATAAATAAAAAATTGTTATTAATTTCAAAAAAATATTATTTTAAATATAAAACTTGATAGATTTTTAGGAATTCTAAGGGTTACAACAGTAAAAACGATAATTATTTTTTGATTTTTTTTTTCAATAATACATATTTTTTTTGAAATACTAAACTAAAACATTTATCTTAATTTTGTTAAGTTTTGTTTTGAAATTTTTGATCGTTTATTTATATCTCTTAAAAACATAGTTAATTTTAGTTATTTTACGTTTTTCCTTAAACTGTTTTTGCTAGAATAATTATAGTAGTTTACATATATGGAGATTTGACAAAATGAGTAATGAAAAGTGTATGAATGGCCCTGACGGACATTTGATGTTGCGAACAAAATCAATGCCTAAAGATTCTAACGCTAATGGTGATATATTTGGGGGATGGATAATGTCTCAAATTGACTTGGCTGGAGCAATTATGGCTAATGAGTTGACAAGAGGTCGAGTTGTTACCATTGCCGCTGAGAAAATAATTTTTAAGCATCCTATAAAGATAGGTGATGTTATTTGTTGTTACGCCAAGGTTGTTCATGTTGGGACCACATCATTAGGTATTCATATTGAGGTATGGGCAAGAAGCAATTCTAGTGAACGTATTAGCCGTATCAAGGTAACTGAGTGTGTATTTACTTATGTTGCAATTGATGAAGAAGGGAAAAAACGAAAGTTCCCTCAATTTATATATGATAACAAGGAACGTTTGTTGGAAGAAGGATACATAGAATTTTAGTTATTACAATAGACTTGTTAATAATTTTAAACTTGAATATGAATAGAAACAAGGTTAGCTCTATTCATATTTAAAGTATTAACGTTTATTTTGAAGTTTAAATTTTGGTAATGTTCTTATTAATCACCTAATTATTATGGTAGAACTTTTATAAAAACATAAATATATAATGAATTTTGGTTAGTATTTATTGCTTAATTTCTAGGTTTGCTTCTTCCTTTAATTGTTCTAACCAGTTATATACTCTATCTACAGTCAAATCTTCTTGGTTATCCGCATCTAGTGGAAGCCCTACAAATGAAGAATTATCTTCGTCTAGTGATAGTACACTAGTAAAAGTATATCCTTCTGTAGACCACTTGCCGACAAATTTAGCATTCTTTTCTTTTAGGTAATTATAAAGTTTGCCCATTCCATCTACAAAGAACTCTGAATAACCAATTTGGTCACCTAACCCAAATAACGCAAATGTTTTGTTTGTTATGTCGATATCGCTGAGTTTATTTTTAAATTCATCCATGTCACTTTGCAGTTCTCCAAGATACCATGTTGGAGTTCCTAATATGATTAAATCATAGTTTAAGATTATAGAAGCATCTTCAACTTTCCTAACATCAAATATATCTCTGTTATACTCAGCAAGTAGGTCATACATTAAATTGGCAACCTCTTCAGTATGCCCTGTATCACTGCCATAAAATATTCCAATCTTAGACATTTATGTGCCCTCATTTTTTATTACCATTAAGATAATTCTAAACATACTCACACGAATTATAAAGTGGTAAATATGATAATAATTATCAGTTTTAAAGCAGATTTTTAAATGGTTGACATATAAAGACAGAATAAAACGTTTATTGGATGATAATAATCTATGAAGGAGTGTATTGTAATAGAATATTGAAAATCATGTTACACAAGTATTAAATCGTTGTAAATGTCCTTTTTTCTATCAGTAATTGTGATATTATCTAAGTATTATTCAGTAAAACAAAATATGAAGTTTAATTAAGGACTAATTATGTTTAGACGTACGAAAATTGTATGTACCATGGGGCCTGCATTAGATAAGCCAGGTGTGTTAGAAGAGCTAATAAAGGCTGGTGCAAATGTAATGCGCTTAAATTTTTCTCATGGAACTTTTGAGGATCATTTACAAAGAGTTACAAAAGTAAGAGAAATCTCTAAAAGATTAGGGATTGTTGTTGCAATTTTCGGCGATTTACAAGGTCCAAAGATCAGAATTTCAACTTTCAAAGATGGTAAGATCGAACTTAAGACAGGTGATTTGTTTGTATTAGATGCTGACATGGAACCAGGTGAAGGTACTCAAGAAGCAGTAGGTATCGATTATAAGAACTTACCTGAAGATGTTAAAACCGGTGACGTATTAGTGCTAGATGACGGTAGGGTTCAATTATCAGTTGTTTCTGTTAAAGCAAATAAAATCACTACATCTGTGTTGGTCCCAGGTCCTTTATCTAATAATAAGGGTATTAATAAGAAAGGTGGTGGATTAAGTGCTCCAGCTTTAACTGAAAAGGATTGTAAAGATATAAAGAATGCTGCTAAGTTAGATGTTGACTTTATTGCAGTTTCATTCCCTAGAACGAGTGCAGACATTGAACTTGCTAGAAAATTATTAAGAGAAGCTGGTAGTGATGCAAAAATTATTGCTAAGGTTGAAAGAGCAGAGGTTGTTAGTACAGAAGAAAACATGCGTGATGTAATTTCAGCTAGTGATGTGGTAATGGTTGCTCGTGGTGATTTAGGCGTTGAAATTGGTGATTCAGAACTAATGGGCGTTCAAAAGCGTTTAATTAAGTTATCTCGTCAATTAGATAAGCCTGTTATAACTGCTACACAGATGATGGATTCAATGATTAAGTCTCCAATGCCTACTCGTGCGGAAGTAATGGACGTAGCGAATGCTGTATTAGATAGTACAGATGCTGTTATGCTTTCTGCTGAAACAGCAGCTGGTGACTATCCTGTAGAAACAGTATGTGCAATGGCTCAAGTATGTCGTGGTGCAGAAAAAAATCCTATAATGACTGTTTCAACTTATAGAACGGACAAACTCTTTGATTCTAGTGAAGAAACAATTGCGATGTCTGCAATGTTTGCTGCTAACCACCTTCCTTATATCAAAGGTATAGTTAGTTTAACCGAATCAGGTCGTACACCATTATTAATGAGTAGATTACACTCTAATCTTCCGATTTTTGCTTTAACTCCAAATCAAAGAACGTTAAATTGGTGTAATTTATACAGAGGGGTTTACCCATTAGAATTTGAAAACTCAAATCATACAAGTATGGTTGATGTAACAAAGGCAGCCCTAAAAGCTTTGAAGAAAAAAGGGTATTTAAAACATGGGGATTGGGTAATTGTAACTCATGGAGATACAAAGGAAATGGGGTTAACTAATAACCTTAAGATTTTAATGGTTGAGTAGAACTTATACTTTGTTTTAGATTTTATTGTAACTATATTTATTTCTATTCTTATAGTTGTAGATATAGTTACTTTTATTTTTATTTCTAATAAATTTATGAAACTTGTGTTAAATTTATTCAAAAAGTATGAAATAAATGTCTTTGATTTGTTATTTTATTTCATTAAAAAATCTCTTAAAGTAGTCAAAAATTTTTGAAAACATTATCAAAATGGTGAGATGTACTGAATTTTAGATATATGTCATATTTTCAACTATTATTTGCCTAAAATTTAGCTAATTATTTTAATAATAATGTAATATACGTCTCAAAAGATACATATACAAGAAATAGATAAAATTAAAAAATTACTAAAATTAAAAAATATAAAAATATTGGTTGATTACAATGTTTTTTATAATTATTTGGTATGAATAATTATACATGGGATTAGTATGATTAGCTTAAACATTTCGACTTTAGAAGTAGTAATGTTTTACATTGTTCTTGTATGCGTTTCTAACTTCTTAAAAAACTTAACTGTTTGTTCTTTAGATTTATCTAAGGAGGTAATGTAATGAGCATTATCTCTGCGGTGGATTCTCTAGTATTAGCTATACTACTTAGTAAAGAAAGTAATGAAGCTGAAGGTTATTTTAAATATCTTATTCAAATTAGAGATTCAGTTTATAAGAATTTATCTAAGCTAAATTATTCTGAAAGTTGTTGTAATGAAGTTAACAGTATTATGACAGAGTTCTCAAATGAGTTTATTATCCCAAATTATCCTCAATGGGGACAGTACCAAGATTTGAATAAAAAATTAAGCAGAAACTTTTTCGTAAGCTTAAATGAATGTATTCATAGATACAAAAAGTATAGAAGTGAAGAAGATTTATCATTGATTGCCTTATATGATTATTTATTATCTTTAGGTTTTAAAGGTAATCACAGTGAAGAAAGTATTGCAATTATTAGAGATAGATTATCTGATTTATTAGATGTACCTCGTCAGTTATCTTTCTCAAGTAACTACAAGCCGTATGAACCTAAGAAGGAACAAAATCTTTGTAATGTATTAACATCGGTTTTTGTATTATTCATGTGCTGTGTAGTTTTTTTGTAGCAACTTAAACATTTAACTTATCTCAAACTAACTATAAAACTATCTGACATCGTATCTTTGAGAAGTGGAAGCACTTCTCTTTTTTTTTCTATTGATAAAAGAAAATTATAATGTTCTAATTAAACAAGGTTAAAATCTTAAAGTGTAATAAAATTTATAACCACTATATATATTTAAATAAATGGTGATTAGATTGAAAAAGAATCTTGAAGTGACTTGTGCAATTATAAAAAACGGTGATAGTTTTTTTTGTGCACGTAGAGCTAGTACTGAAAAATCAATGCCATCGAAAATAGAGTTTCCAGGAGGGAAAGTTTATAAAGGTGAATTAAAAGAAGATTGTATTGTACGTGAAATAAAAGAAGAACTTGGTATTGATATTTATTTAATTGAAGATCTAGTAACCATCAAACATGAGTATGAAGATTTTATAATTATATTGCATGTATTTGTATGTGGAATCAAATATGGAGATATAAAATTAACAGTACACGACGAAGGTTATTGGTGCAGTTTTGATGAACTGTTGAGATTTGATTGGGATGAATGTGACATCAAGATATTTCCGTATCTTAAGGAATTTTTAGAGTCTAAAGATAAACAATAAATCACTTATAAAGTAATACTTTATGATGAATATTAGAGTTTTTACGTCATTTAAATCTGATTGAATTTTATAATTGTGTGATATAATTCTAAAGTTTTGTAATAGCGTAATTACAAAATTATTTTAAATTTTTTAAATTAGATAATAAGTGGCTTGAGTTATGCAACACACACACACACAGATAAACTGTTTAAAAGTTTCGATGGTAAAGAAATATTTTACCGAGTATGGAATGAATTAAAATCTTCAAATAAGAAAGCGTTAATCATTGTTCACAGAGGTCATGAGCATTCAGCAAGAATGCAACATATAGTTGATGAATTAGGTTTAGATGACTTTGTGATGTTTTGTATGGATGCTAGAGGTCATGGATTAACTGAAGGTGTGAGAGGTTATAGTCCTAGTTTCGGTACAAATGTAAAAGACCTTGATTGTTTCGTTAAACACATTTGTGAAAATTACGATATTCCTGTTGAAAATATTTCAGTTATCGCTCAAAGTGTTGGTGCTGTGTATGCTTTAACTTGGGTGCATGACTATGCTCCAAAGATTAAGTGCTTAATATTAGGTAGTCCTGCTTTAAATATCAATTTATATGTTCC
>JAXJQF010000061.1:0-39520 GCA_036311285.1 Ruminobacter sp.
CATACTTCATCTTAAGTCTTAATTAAAAAATATATATTTAATCGACCTAACGTAGTATTCAGTGCCCACACAGATTGTCTAGATTTTGTTTTTAAAGAACTCTTACTTAGCTTGTAAGCAAGTGATGTGCATTTTAATCGTTTTTTGAATTTCGTCAACACTTTTTTTAATTATTCAGTAAAATTTTAATTTTTCTTTTATTAACTATACATAATATAGCGGTATACAGTATATTTTTTATCCATCTTAAGTAATATAGAACAAAAATTATCAAAATTACACAAACTGTCGCATTAATTTGTATTATTTCCATATCATTATGCTCAAAAAAAGACTCTAAATGTAATTTTTTTATAATAAACAATAATTGTTTTGATAAAAACATTGATGCAACAAATAATAAATTAGCTACTGTTAATATGAATACTCCAAATCTAAATGTTTTTGGAACAAAACATATTCCCACACCAACCCCCAAAAGCTCTATGCCTATTATATTTACAAATTGTTGTATTAACGTAATCATCGTTATACCCTACTTTCGAACTAATTTATGTTAAAATTCATTTATCATTATATCATCTGAGAGGTTTTTATGCATTTTGTTTGGGATTTTAATCCTATAGCTATTACAATTCCATTTATCAATGTAAGTATTTATTGGTACGGAATATTATTTGCTGCTGGTTTCTTTATAGGATATTACTGTGTATCCATCTATTTTAAAAAACAAAATCTTGATACCAAATATCTTGATAGTTTAATGCTTTACATGTTTTTAGGTACTATTATTGGTGCAAGATTAGCTCACTGCATATTTTACGACCCTTCTTACTACTTTAAAAACCCTTTATCTATATTAAAAATATGGGAAGGTGGTTTAGCAAGTCACGGTGGCGGTATTGGTTTAACTATTTCTACTTTACTATTCTGCAAAAAATATAAAATAAATTTCTTAGAACTTGCTGACCTTTTAGTTATACCAACAGCTTTTGTTGGGAGTTTAATAAGAATAGGTAACTTTTTAAATTCTGAAATCTATGGAAAAGCAACAGACAGCGAATACGGGGTTATATTTGCTGCACTTAAAGACAATATCTATAGACACCCGGTTCAATTATATGAATCATTTTCATATATACTAATTACTTTAATCTTATTATTTACATTCAATAAAGTAAAATATAAAGGTTTTAATCTAGGTTTATTCTTAATTCTTATATTTATCACAAGAATAATACTTGAATATTTTAAACCTGAACAGGCAACATACGAATTTGAATTTTTAGGGTTTACTGTAGGTCAGCTACTAAGTCTTCCTTTCATATTTATAGGTTTTATTATAATTTTATGTTCCTTAATAAAAAAAAATAAATCAAATTACCTAAAATAACAAATTATTTTGATTTTTGAATTGCTTAGAGAGAATGATCACTTATAATATTAAAAAAATCTAATAAAATTACTAAATATAATATTTAAAAAAAATACTTGGAGAAAATATATGTCAAAGATTCTTATTCTTACCTCTATTGAAGGTATAGATCTATCCGCCAAAAGTTTTGAAGGCTATGATAATATTCAGTTATTAACAGGTAACTCAGATAACCTTCCATTACCTATGGTTATGAAATTAATGGAATTAGGTAAATCTGTTAATTTAGAATTTTTACAATTGGAATATGGTTCTGAAAGTGAATTAATGTTTTTATTAGCATTTAAAGCTGCTCAAATATCTGCTATAAACGCTGATACAAGCATTACAATCATGTCTAGCAACATGGCATATGATTCATTAATTAGTGCTGCAAAGAAATCAAATATTAATTTAAATCGCATTGAAAATTTATCATCTCGTCCAGCTGCTCCTATTTCTCATGAACCTGTTGAAGTTCAAAAACCAGTTCAACCAACTGTTGCTCCTAAAGCTGCACCAAAGGTTGAATCAGTTGTAGCTCCTGCACAAGAAAAAGCTCAACAATTTACAACAGTTCCTCCTGCAAGAGAAGAAGAAGATAATGGTCAAAAGAACAAGAGATTAATTTCTTCTTTATTAAGCAACAATAAATAATTTATATTTTTGAGGAAAAAGGCTTATAATTATTTGTAAGCCTTTTTGTTTTTATGATATCTCTATTTCTTATAAAATTTCATATAAAAATTATCATTACTCTTACAGTATTATTTTTTATATGGTCAATAATATTTTTTTGTATTTTATGATTTTTCTAGAAAATTTAACTATAAGTTTCAATAAACATCCAATTGTTCACCATTTAAACTTACATATTCCTTCTAAAACCTGCAATGCCATCATTGGACCAAATGGATGTGGAAAATCATCTCTGCTAAAATCAATAATCAATATGAATACCAAATATGATGGCAAAATAAAATGTTCTCTAAGTAAAGAACATATATCTTATTTACCACAAGCTAATAATATAGATAGAAATTTCCCTATCAATACATTTGAATTAGTTTCTATGGGATTATGGAATAAGGTTGGATTACTAAAAAACTTTAGCTCTGATGATACTGACAGAATATTTTCAATACTTAAAACATTAGAAATTGATAAATTTTACAATAAACCCATCTGTTCACTTAGTGGTGGCCAATTCCAAAAAGCTTTATTTGCAAGAATCATGTTACAAGATACACATCTTATAATATTAGATGAACCTTTTAACGCTATAGATGCAAAAACTATAAAAAAACTATTAGATGTTATTGAAGAATGGAAAAATAAACAGAAAACAATTTTATGTGTTTTACATGATTTCACAATTGCCCTGAAGCATTTTGATCATACATTACTTCTATCTAAAAATATTAACGTTTACGGTAAAACAAGTGATATTATTACACAAGAAAATATAGACCAAGCTTTCTATTACAATTCAAATATTTTAACTACAAATAAAATATGCCAGAAATAATATGTTAGATTTATTCATTACGCCTTTTGTTGAATTTGATTTCATGCTAAACGCATTGATCTCTTTATTATGTTTATGCTGTAGTTCCCCTATTGTAGGAGTTTTTCTATCACTTAAAAAGATGAGTCTTAGTGGAGATGCTATATCACATTCCATTCTACCAGGTGTTACAATAAGCTTCTTATTCTTTGGTCTATCTGTAACAGCTTTAACTTTAGGGGGGTTAATAGCTGGACTTATTGTAATTATTTTATCTAGTCTTTTTTCAAGAGCAAGTACTACAAGTTCTGATAATATACTTACTGTATTCTATTTATTCAGTTTGTCCCTTGGCGTGTTAATTATGTCAATAAGTGGTTCAAATCTAGATTTGCTTAACTTTCTATTTGGAAACATTTTTGCCATAAATAATGAAACCATATTAATGCTCGGAATAATAACATCATTAACTTTAATTACTATTTTTTTTATTTCTAGACCTTTAATAATAGAAATTGTAGATCCTTTATTCTTCTCTAGTGTATCAAAAATAGGTGGTTTGATTGATATTATCTTTATGATACTAGTTGTATTGAATCTTATTGCAAGCTTTCAAGCCATTGGTACATTGATGGGAATAGGTATCATGGTAATACCAAGCATTAGTCTTAGATTTTGGACTAACAATCTTTTTAAAATAATTATCTTTTCAGTAATAACTGCTCTACTATCCTCATATGTAGCACTAATTATTTCATTTAATGTAAATATATCATGTAGCCCTCTAATAATTATTATTCTTTCATCTTTCTTCCTACTGTCTTTTATTATAGGAAAAAGAAATGGTATTATTTGGAATTATATTAAAACAAAACATTACGAGGATTAACTTTCTATGTTCAAAATATTTTCTTTTGTTTTATCAATCTTCTTTATAACTAACATTGAAGCAAAAGAGCTTAATATTATTACAAGCTTTAGCCTCTTAGAAGATATCACAATTAATATAACGCAAAATAAAGCAAAAGTAATATCAATTGTACCTTGGAACAGTGAACCTCATGGATACAACCTAACACCTCAAAACTTAAAAGATATTGAAAAATCGGATTTAATTATATTAAATGGATTAGGGTTTGAAGGATATTTAAATAGATTAATTAATAAAAATAATTCAAATAAAATTGTTATTGCTTCTCAAAATATTTCAACTCTAAAAATGGAACATTCAGAGCATGAACACCATCATGGACATACAGATCCTCATGCCTGGCAAAACCCCTTAAACATAATAATCTATGTGAAAAATATTACAAACAAGCTATGTGAAATTGATTCTGAAAACTGTAATTTCTACAAAGAAAACTCTTTAATTTATATTGAAAAATTAAAAGAAATAGACAGAAAATATTTTAATTTATTTTCAAATCTAAAAAATAAAGACAAAGTAATCATAACCACACATAAAGCTTTAGATTATTTATCACATAGATATGAAGTTACAATTTTATCTCCATATGACTTAAATAATAAAAATATTTCTGCTAAGCATATGGCTTCATTAAGCAAGCTAATAAAAGAAAATAAAATAAAATCAATCTTTGCTGAATATAATGCAAACAACCAAATATTAAATGAGTTTACTAAAAAAAATAATTTACAAATTAAAGAAACTTTATTTACTGACAATTTATCTAAAGATAACCCAAATTGCTCTACATACTTAAATTTTATTACTCACAATTTAAAGGTAATATACGAATCATTAAATAATTAAAAACGAAAACAATAAGTATATATCTCATTAGTTATACTTATTGTTTAATTTTTTTAAACCATTATTCTTATATATTTCTTCTGATACAGAATAGATATACTCTAAAATATCATTGCTTTTATTACTAAATCTAAGTGTATAGAACAGTAAATCTTCAGCAATATTATCGTAATAGCATGTTGTATCATTGGTTAATTGTTTATTATAAAAATATATGTTGTACGGAATAATTGAATAATTTACATTATTATTTAGGTAGAAACTTAATACTTGATACTCATTATCTCCATAAACAGTATTATTATTTAATAATTTATACCTTCTATTGAATCTGTTTCTATTATTCTTAAAATTGTTATCTTTTATATGTTGTATAATTTTACTAGCTTCAAATCCAGAAGCATATAATGATGGATTTGGTATTGCTATTTTCTCATGTTCTAAATCAATCCCCATACAATCAGATATAGATTCATTATGAGATAACAACACTAAAGGGGTAGAAGCAAAAACAGAAACATAGCTCTCATTTGATAAACCAGATTTAATATATTTCTTATGAAAAGACAAATCACTTCCAAAATAGATATCGCATTTTATTCCTTTATTCATAATTAATGCATATAAATTAGAAGAAGTATCAAAATACAAAGAAAAATTTTTATTATTTTCTTGTTTATACAAAATATTTATATCATTAAGAAAATTATAAAAATTTGGAACAGAACAAACATTATATTCCTTTATTTCCGCAGCAGAAACGTTAGTTAATATAAATAAAGAAATTATAAAAGTTAATATCTCTAGAAAAAATTTCATTACTTTTCGTACAATCCTTTTAGTAACGATATTTCTTCAGCATATCCATTCAAATCTTTTTGAGGAGTTTCTAAATAAAAAGGCAGATTTCTTAGCTTTTCATGGTTAATTATACTTTTAATAGTATCAATGCCTAAACTACCAATACCAATACATTCGTGTCTGTCTTTATGAGCTCCGATAGTATTTTTACTATCATTTAAATGGATAGTCTTTAATCTATTTAAACCTATTATTTTATCAAACTCTGCTATTACTTCATCTAAATTATTAACAATATCATATCCAGCTTCCCAAACATGACACGTATCCAAACAAACACCAATCTTGTCTTTAATATTAACTCTAGAAATTAAATTAGCTACTTCTTCAAAATTTCTTCCAATCTCTGAACCTTTTCCTGACATAGTCTCTATTAAAACTATTGTTTTTTGATTTTCCTCTATTACTTCATTCAAAATTTCAGCAGTTTTAATAATACCAACATCAGCCCCTTGTTTTACATGACTGCCCGGATGAAAATTGTAATAAGCATTAGGTAATAAATCTAATCTCTTAATATCCTCTTTCATTGCACTGCGTGCAAAGTTTCTAATATTTTCATCAGCGGCACAAGGGTTAATAGTATAAGGAGCATGAGCTAAAAAATCAGATATCCCATTATTATTACAATATTCAACAAACTGAGATATATCTTTTTCATCAACCGGCTTAATAGCTCCACCTCTAGGGTTTCTAGTAAAGAATTGAAAAACATTAGCACCTATACTATGTGCTTCCTTAGCCATAGCTAGATAACCTTTTGAGAAAGATAAATGACATCCAATTTTAAACATATTATTCAACTGTAACCGATTTTGCTAGATTTCTTGGTTGATCAACGTCTGTGCCTTTTTTTATTGCAACATGATATGACAATAATTGAAGAGGTATTGTATAAATTATAGGTGAAATAACTTTTGGTACAACAGGCAAAGCTACAACTCTAAATGAATCATCCTTTTCAAATTCCATAGATGAATCTGTAAATACAATAATCCTTCCACCTCTTGACTTTACTTCCTGTATATTAGAAATAAGCTTTTCTAAAATTTTATTCTTATGAGCAACAACCACTATAGGCATATCTTCATCAACTAAAGCAAGTGGACCATGTTTCAATTCACCAGCTGCATATGCTTCTGCATGAATATAGCTTATTTCCTTCAATTTTAAGGCACCTTCCATTGCTATTGGATACAATGTATCTCTGCCTAAGAATAAGCAATTCTTTTTACTTATAAAATCATGAGCTATATTTTCAATTAACCCGTCATTCTTTACAACTTCACTTATATAATTCTCAACATTATTTATATCGTTTATTAATTCTTTAATTTCTTCATTAGATAAAATACTCTTTACTTGACCAATAGTTCCCACTAATAACAATAAAGCTACTAATTGAGTGGTAAAAGCTTTAGTAGAAGCTACTCCAACCTCTCTTCCAGCTTTTGTTAAAAAGACTAAATCAGATTCTCGTACTAACGATGAACCATCTACATTACAAATAGCTAATGATTTATAGTAGCCTAATTCTTTAGATAATCTTAAAGCAGCTAATGTATCAGCTGTTTCACCAGATTGAGATAATGTCACAAATAAAGTATTATTTTTTACTACATGTTTTCTATAACGGAATTCTGAAGCTATTTCAACGTTTACAGCAATACCTAATAGCTCTTCAATCCAATATTTAGCAACATAACCTGCATGATAAGAAGTTCCGCATGCAACAATTTGAATTTCATCAATATTTGAAAAAATTTCTTCAGCATTCTTGCCAAAAGAATCAACAATAAAACCTGAAGATGTTACTCTTGATAATAAAGTATTATGAACAGCTTGGCTTTGTTCAAATATTTCTTTTTGCATAAAATGACGATACCCAGCCTTTGAAGTATCTTCTGCTACGACATCTGTTCTTAATGCTTTTCTTTCGACAAGTTTATCTTCTTTATCATATATCTTAACAGAGTTCTTAGTGATACAAGCTATATCACCTTCCTCTAAATACATAAATTTATTTGTAACAGATAAAATTGCAAAAATATCTGAAGCAACGTAAATCCCATTATCACCAATACCAATTACAATAGGACTACCACTTCTCGCTGCAACCATTTGTTCTGGGTACATACTATCAATAATAACTGTACCATATGCACCCTTTAATAACTTAATAGAATCTTTAACTGCAGAAAATAAATCATAATTATTTTCATTCATTTTAGATTTGATTAAATGAGCCATAACTTCTGTATCTGTTTCTGACTCAAATATATACCCTTTTGTTTGTAACTCTGTTTTTAAGATATCATAATTTTCTATAATACCATTATGAACTAAAGCTAGACTTCCTGATACATGAGGATGAGCATTTGCTTCACAAGGTTTTCCATGAGTAGCCCATCTAGTATGAGCAATACCAATACATCCTTGTAAATTACTTTCTCTTACTTTAGTCTCTAACTCTACAACTTTACCAAGGCTTCTAATTCTTTCTATTTTTTCTTCTTTTATTGTGGCAACACCTGCTGAATCGTAACCTCTATATTCTAATTTTTTTAAACCATCAATTAAGTTGTTAATTATATTTTTAGTAGAAATGGCTGCGACAATCCCACACATAAAAGCATCCTTTTAATCTTTATATTTCTTCCAATTTTCTATTATTTTAGGTTTTACCCTAGTAATAATCAATGAACCTTCTGGAACATCTTTGGTTACAGTTGTACCAGCTCCAATAGTAACTCCCTTATTTACAGTTACTGGAGCTACCAGTTGGGTATCAGAACCTACAAATACATCATCACATATTACAGTTTTATGTTTATTTTTTCCATCATAATTACATGTAATTGTGCCTGCACCTATATTAACATTTTTTCCTATAACAGAATCACCTAAATAACTTAAATGTCCAGCCTTTACTCCAACATTTAATTGAGATTTTTTAACTTCAACAAAATTACCTACATGAACCTTTTCTGCAAATTCACAACCTGGTCTTAATCTCGCGAATGGACCAATAGTATTATTTTCACCAACTTTACTGCTTTCTATTACAGTATATGGACTTATAACTGAACCAGATTGTATTTCACAATCTGTTAGAACTGAACCAGGCCCAATATAAACATTATCACCAAGTTTTACATTACCATTAATAACAACATTAACGTCAATAACACAATCCTTACCGAACTCTAAAGAACCTCTTACATCAAATCTTGTATAGTCTAATAAAGTTAAACCATTCATCATATAAGTTTTAGCAATTTTTTCTTGATAAAGTCTTTCAGCAACTGCTAATTGATAATTATTATTAATACCTTCGCATTCTTTAAAATTTAAAGCTTCTGAAGAATAAACATTAATATTATATTCATTCGCAAGCTTAATAATATCTGTTAAATAATATTCTTTTTGAGAATTGTTATTTTCAACTTTAGATAATAATAAAGAAAGAGATTCATAATCAGAAACAATTACACCTGTATTAATTTCAGTAATTCTCTTTTGTTCATCAGTACAATCCTTTTCTTCAACAATAGATACAATCTCATTATTTTCATTTCTAATAATTCGACCTAATCCAAAAGGATTTGAAACTTTAGATGTTAAAACACCTACCCCTTTATTATCAAAAGAATAAATTAAATCTTTTAAAGTTTGTTCTTCTATTAAAGGTATATCAGAAACTAAAATTAAAATTTTACTATTCTTAGAACAATTAGGTAAAGCGACTTTAACAGCATCTGCTGTTCCTAATTGTTGTTCTTGATAACACCAATCATAATCACCTTTAATAGTTTCTTTAATTAATTCACCTTTATACCCATAAACAATATGAATTTTATCAGCAAATAAATTTTCAGCCTTTTCTATCATGTGATTCAACAGCTCCTTATTTCCTACCTTATGAAGAACTTTAGGAATGTTGCTACACATTCTTGTACCTTTACCAGCAGCTAAAATTACTACTTCTAAATTCATATTTTATATCCTGTATTTATCTTTATTATTATCTTCTGTTCTTTACTAAATCAACTGCTTTAATTTGCGATAATGCACGTGATAATTCTGATAAAGCCGTAGAATAATCTCTATCCTTTGCAGCATTAACCAATTTCTTTTCAGCTAATTCTTTAGCTTCTAAAGCCTTTGATTCGTCAATATCTTCAGCTCTTAAAGCTGTATCAACTAATATAGTTACACTATGAGGTTGAATTTCAAGAACTCCACCATACAAATTCACTATATTTTTATTACCATTTAAATCAACATAAACTAAGTTACTTGAAGCTATTAAAGTCAAAAGGGGACTATGACCAGGCCTAATACCTAAACCACCATCAATACCATTAACTATAACTTCTAAAACATCATCTGAAAAAATTTTTTTTTCAGCACTAACTATACGTAAGTGTAATTTTTTAACCTCGCTAGAAGCATCTGATACGTTATTAGTCATAAGTACCCCTACTAATCTAATATTTTATAAACTCTTAGCTTTTTCAATAACTTCGTCAATAGAACCAACCATGTAGAAAGCCTGTTCAGGTATTGCATCATATTCACCTTCAATAATTCCCTTAAAGCCTCTAATATTTTCCTTTAATGGAACATATTTACCTTCAATACCTGTAAATATTTCAGCAACACTGAATGGTTGAGATAAAAATCTTTCAATTTTTCTGGCTCTTGCAACTATTAACTTATCATTTTCAGATAATTCATCCATACCTAAGATAGCAATAATATCCTTTAACTCTTTATAGCGTTGTAATACACTTTGAACACCTCTAGCTGTTTCATAGTGTTCTTTCCCAACTACAAGAGGATCTAACTGTCTAGAAGTTGAATCTAAAGGATCTACAGCTGGGTAAATACCTAATGCAGCAATCTGTCTTGATAATACAACTGTAGCATCTAAGTGAGCAAATGTAGTAGCAGGACTTGGGTCTGTTAAGTCATCCGCAGGCACATACACAGCTTGAACAGATGTAATAGAACCATGCTTTGTAGAAGTTATTCTTTCTTGTAAAGCCCCCATTTCTTCAGCTAACGTAGGTTGATAACCTACAGCTGATGGCATTCTACCTAATAAAGCAGACACTTCTGTACCAGCTAACGTATAACGATAAATGTTATCAATAAATAACAATACATCTTTACCTTCATCTCTAAACTTTTCTGCAACAGTTAAACCTGTTAAAGCTACTCTTAATCTGTTTCCAGGAGGTTCATTCATTTGACCATAAATCATTGAAACTTTATCTAAAACGTTAGATTCTTTCATTTCATAATAAAAGTCATTACCTTCTCTTGTTCTTTCACCAACGCCTGTAAATACAGATAAACCTGAGTGAGCCTTAGCAATATTGTTGATAAGTTCCATCATATTAACAGTCTTACCAACACCAGCTCCTCCAAATAAACCTACTTTACCACCTTTAGCAAACGGACATACTAAGTCAATAACTTTAATACCTGTTTCTAAAATTTCAGTTGTATTTGATTGTTCTTCGTAGCTTGGAGCAGCTCTATGAATTACCCATTGTTCTTTTTCATTAATAGGACCTTGTTCATCAACAGGTTCACCCAGAACATTCATAATTCTTCCTAAAGTTTCCTTACCTACAGGAACCTTTATGGCATCCATTGTATCTGTAACTTCTGTTCCTCTTGATAAACCATCAGAAGTTCCCATAGCAATACATCTAACAACTCCACCACCAATTTGTTGTTGAACTTCTAAAACAAGCCCTTTAACAGGGCTTTCACCTGAAACAACTAGGGCATTGTATATATTAGGAACTTTTTCTATAGGAAATTCAACGTCAACAATAGCTCCAATTACTTGAACTACTACGCCTACATTTACATCTGAATTCATTTAATACCTCTATCTTTACTATACAGCCCCAGCTCCAGAAACTATTTCTGTTAGCTCCTGAGTTATACTTGCTTGTCTTACTTTATTAAAAACTAATTGTAAATCGTCTACTAAATTTTCAGCGTTATCTGTTGCTGCTTTCATTGCTACCATTCTTGCTGCTTGTTCAGAAGCTAGATTTTCAACAACTGCTTGATATACAACTGATTCAATATATCGAGCTAAAACTTTATCTAAAATCATTTTAGCATCAGGTTCATAAATA
The DNA here is from genome assembly GCA_036311285.1 of Ruminobacter sp. Classification (GTDB taxonomy): domain Bacteria; phylum Pseudomonadota; class Gammaproteobacteria; order Enterobacterales; family Succinivibrionaceae; genus JAXJQF01. The sequence continues at coordinate 11,724 of JAXJQF010000061.1, forward strand.
TAATCCCAATGATTACGTTCTACTGTTGTATTTTCAATTTTCTTTGGAATTGGTAATATTTGTTCAATAACAGGAGTTTGAATCATTGTATTAACAAACTTATTATAAACTAGAAAGATTTGGTCAACTTTGTTGTTATCAAAAGCATTTAACATTACTTTTACAGAACCAACTAAATCGTCCACTCTAGGATTATCTCCCATCCCTGAATTTAGAGACAAAACATCTAATTTTATTCTTCCAAAGAAAGCACAAGCTCTACTACCTAATAAAGAAACACTGCTCTTTATACCATTATTACTATCTTCCTCAATCTTATGAAGTACTTTTTTAAATAGGTTTATATTTAAGCCCCCACACAAACCTCTATCTGTTGAAACTATAATATAACCTACATTCTTAACAGGTCTTTCAATGGTATATGGATGCTTGTATTCCAAGTGTCCTAAAGCCATATGTCCAATAAGAGTTCTCATAGCTTTAGTATAAGGTCTACTAGCCTCCATTCTTTCTTGCGCTTTTCTCATTTTAGAAGCTGCAACCATTTGCATAGCACTAGTAATCTTTTGAGTATTTTTAACACTCGAAATCTTTGTTCTAATTTCTTTAGTACTAGCCATATCATTACCTTCCTAACTAAATACTACATGTATCAAAAAATGATTTAATGATATTTTCCAATTTATTTATATTTTCATCATTATAAACAGGATCATTATTAATATTATCTAATACATCCTTGTGATTGTTCACTGCATAAGTTAAGATACTTTCTTCAAAAGCTTGAATCTTTTCTAATTCAACGTTACTTAAGTAACCTCTTTCTGCTGCAAATAATAACAATGCTTGCTGAGCAACATCTAATGGAGAGAATTGCTTTTGTTTCATCAATTCAGTAACTTTTTCTCCATGCTCTAACTGTTTTCTTGTAGCCTCATCTAAATCACTAGAAAATTGAGAGAACGCAGCTAATTCTCTATATTGAGCTAAAGCTGTTCTTATACCACCAGATAACTTTTTAATTAGCTTAGTTTGTGCTGCACCACCTACTCTTGATACAGAAATACCAGGATCAACAGCTGGTCTTATACCTGCGTTAAAAGATTGAGTTGTTAAGAATATTTGACCATCTGTAATCGAAATTACATTAGTAGGAACAAATGCTGAAACGTCGCCAGCTTGTGTTTCAATAATAGGCAATGCAGTTAAAGAACCGGACTTACCTTTTACTTTACCGTTAGTCATTAACTCTACATATTCTTCATTAACTCGAGCAGCTCTTTCTAATAATCTAGAATGTAGATAAAAAACATCACCAGGGAAAGCTTCACGTCCAGGTGGTCTCTTTAATAATAATGAAATCTGTCTGTATGCAACAGCATGCTTAGATAAGTCATCGTATATAATTAAAGCATCTTCACCTTTATCTCTAAAGTATTCTCCCATTGTACAACCAGAGTAAGGAGCTAAATATTGTAAAGCAGCTGATTCTGAAGCAGAGGCTACTACAACGATAGTATTTTCCAAAGCTCCATGTTCATCTAATTTTCTAACAACGTTTGCAATAGTTGAAGCTTTTTGTCCAATTGCTACATAAATACATTTAACGCCGTATTTCTTTTGATTGATGATAGTATCAATTGCTAAAGCTGTTTTACCAACCTGTCTATCGCCTATAATTAATTCTCTTTGTCCTCTTCCAATTGGAATCATTGAGTCTACAGATTTGTAACCAGTTTGAATAGGTTCTGATACCGATTTTCTTGCGATAACACCTGGTGCTATAACTTCAATTGGTGAAGTTTTTTCAAATTCTACTTGCCCTTTTCCATCAATAGGTTCACCTAATGTATTAATAACTCTTCCTAGTAGCTTATCACCTACAGGAACTTGTAAAATTTTACCAGTGCATTTAACTTTTTGACCTTCCTTTAGGTTTGTATAATTACCTAAAACAATAGCACCAACACAATCTTTTTCAAGATTTAAGGCTAAAGCATACTGATTTTCAGGTAGTGCAATCATTTCTCCTTGCATTACTTTATTCAAGCCATGTATGCGTATAATACCGTCAGAAACTGATACTATAGTACCTTCATCTCTTATTTCTACATGAGTATCAAATTCAGCTATTCTTTTCTTTATTAATTCTGCTATTTCTGTTGAATTTATTTGCATAATATAATCCTTAAGATTGCAATGAAGCAGTTAAAATACTTAATCTATTTTTCAAACTATTATCATAAACAGTATCATCAATTTTAATAACAATACCTGCAATCAACTCTTTATCGATAATATTTTCCAATTGAATAGTACACGAATACTTAGATTCTAATTTTTTAACTAAATCATCTTTTTCTTTATTAGACAAGTATTCCACGCTATATACAGTTACTTCTTTTATTTTATTTTCATTATTCAACAAAGTATCAAATTGAGAAATAATTGAATCAACTACAACCAATCTTTCATTTTGAATCAAAATGTTTACAAAATTTAAAAAGTATTTATCTACTTGTCCTTTTAAAACATTAGATATGAAATTGAATAAATCTAATTTTGATGAAATTCCTATTCTATTTTTTATTTCAGAATTATTAATTACATAAGATAATAACTCTAAATAAATTTTCCATTCTTTTAAATTTTTCTTTGATTTAGCAAAATCAAAAATAGCTCTAGAATAAGGTTTTGCAAGTAAACTGTACTCAACCATACTATCCTCTACTTCATATCATCAAGCATTTCATCTACTAAATTTTTATTCTTCTGAGTATTAACATTGTTGCTAATAAACTTCTCTGAAGTTAAAAGAACTAGTGATGCTATATCTTTCTTTAAAGCTTCCTTAGCTTTAATCTTTTCAGATTCTATTTCCGCTTTCGCACTATCGATAATTTTTTGTTTTGTAGATTTAGCTTCTTCTGTTGCTTGCTCCATAATGATACTTTTTTGCTTTAAAGCAGAAGAAATAGTTTCTTGAGCTTTAACTAAAGCTTCATTCTTAATCTGAGCAGCTTCATTATTAGCTAACTCTAATTTTTGATCTGCTTCTTTAATTTTTTCATAGCTATCAAGAACGTTCTTTTGTCTTTCATTTAAAGCATTAATAATAGGTGGCCAAATCCATTTCATGCATATAAGTACAAATAAAGTGAATGCAATAATTTGTACCAAAAAAGTCATATTGAAACTCACAATTTATTTCCTTATATTAAGTAAATTATAATTTATGCTAAAGCAAATAAAATATACATACCTAAACCAACAACGATCATAGGAATAGCATCAACTAAAGCCATAACAATAAAGAAATTAGATCTAATTATACCTACTAAATCAGGCTGTCTAGCAACGCCTTCTAGTAATTTACCACCTAATAAACCAATACCAATAGCCGCACCAATTGCTGCAAGTCCCATCATTATTCCAGCTGCTAAAATAATCATAAAATACTCCTAATTAATCTTCATGTTCACTAGCTAAAGCTAAATAAACAATCGTTAAAACCATAAAAATAAAAGCTTGTAAAAATATTATAAGAATATGGAAAAGAGCCCATACAATATCAATAATAGTACCTAAGATAGCTCCTATAGGTAATACAACATTAAAAGATGAAGAATCCAAAAAAGTAGGTGGTATATAAACATATGAGAATAGTACAGTAATCAAAATAAATACCATCTCACCTGCATACATATTACCGAACAAACGCAATCCTAAAGAAATTGGTCTAGATAATGCTGATACCCCTTCTAAAAATAAATTTATTGGGCTGAGCCAAATAGTATTAAAAGGATGCATCGTATACTCTTGGATAAAACCTTTTATTCCTTTATATTTGATAGAAAAACCTATTGTAAGTATAAATATTAAAAAACCCATAGACAAAGTTATATTAACATCAGCAGAAGGCACTAAACGAACATATGGAACACCTAATTCTTCTAAAATCTTTGGAGCTAAATCAACAGGCACTAAATCCAATAAATTCATAAAAAATATCCAACAAAATACAGTTAAAGACAAAGGTGCTATTAACTTGTTTTTAACTTTAAATATTGAATTAACTGTATTATTGATGAAATTAACAACTATTTCTATAGCGCAGATAAATTTTGAAGGCACACCATTTTTTGATTTAGAAAAAAATTTAGTTGCAAGACCGAATAAAAATAAAAACAGAAAACCTAAAAATAAAGATAAAAATGTTGAATCTATATTAAGTGTATAAGGTTCAAAGATTTTGCTTTCATGTCGGAGTTCTTTATGAAAGACAGGAACACATGAACTAGTAAATAAATCAGAATAATGACAAGGTTGAGAATTAAATTTATCTAAACATACTTTTTCATCAGTTGTTTTCAAACAATCATTATAAGCATGTATATTAGAAACTTTTTTACTGTTTATAATATTTCCAGTTTTAAGATCAACTTGTAAAAAATTAAGGTGATGAAGAATGTATTCTTGTGCATCAAAATCTGATTTTCTTTCTTGTATTTCTTCACTCATCATATATACCTTTTTTATTTATTAGCAATAATAAATTATGGACTAAGTAAGAAAGCAAAAATGCTATAAAACACCAATAACTTACTTTTAATATTTTTAAGTATAAAAATAACAATCCAATAAATACAATGTATTTACAAAATACACCTAAAACAAGAAAAAAGAAATAAGAAAATCTCAAAAAGTGTAACTTTAGTACATAATATTGAAAAATAAAGGTAACATAAAATGCAATGCTACCTAAAATTAAATCAACACTATAATATAAAGAATTATCATCATTAAATATATATATGAATATATTTGATATAAAAAAAACTAAATTTAAAGTAAATATGAAAGAAATCTTTATAATGCTATTCATTTAATTCATTAGAAAAAAATTTTTTTATACATTCTAATTCTGTCTCATTAGAAAAGTTTAAAATTACTTTACCTTTATTCTCTCCTGATTGGGTAATTTTTACTTTACATCCATTTAATTTATTTGAAAACGATGAGCATAAATCATTTAAATTTGGTAATTTAGTGTAAGTTTTATTATCTAAATTAGGATTACCGTTTTTATATTTCTTAACATAATTTTCTGTAGCACGTACAGATAAATCATTTTGAATGATAATTTTTGCAACAATAACCTGGTCTTCTAACGATAAAGTTAATAATGTTCTCGCATGTCCCATTTCTAACTCATTACGACGTAAAAATTCTTTAACATCGTCATGTAAATTGTTTAATCTGATAATATTAGATACAGCAGAACGAGATTTACCAATTAATTCTCCAACTTCATCTTGTTTTAAATCAAGATCATTGCATAATCTAAGTAAAGCTTCCGCCTCTTCAATAATATTTAAATCTTCACGTTGCAAATTTTCTATGATAGCAATTTTTAAGCAATCGTTATCGGAAAAATTATTAACAATACAAGGAACAGTTTTTAAATTCGCTATTTTTGCTGCTTGCCATCTTCTTTCACCGGCAATTATTTCATAAGAGTTTTCTTTGTTTTTTCTAACAATAATAGGCTGAATAATGCCTTGTTTCTTTATAGACAGTGCTAATTCATTTAAAGAATCATTATCAAAATCTTTTCTTGGTTGAAAAGGACTTCTACATAGATTTTCAATAGAAATTTCTTCAATTATTCTGTCAGTTTCACTTAAGGAATTATTTGATAAAAAAACTTGTAGTGATTTTCTTTTATTCAAATCACTCATTGTAGTTCCTAATGCACACATACTAACTCCTAAATGTCTTTTTTCATCTTTTCATTTTTTAATATTTCACCAGCTAAAGCAAGATAAGCTCTAGCACCAAGTGAAGATTTGTCGTAATGTAAAGCAGGTTTACCAAAACTTGGAGCTTCAGCTAATTTAATGTTTCTAGGTATAATTGTCTTATATATATTAAATCCACCTTTTTTAAGTTCATCTGACACTTCTCTTGATAAATTAGCTCTATGATCAAACATTGTTCTCAAAAGACCTTCAATCTCTAATTGTGGATTAATATTATTTTTAATTTGACTAATTGTATCCATTAAATCAGTTAAACCTTCTAAAGCAAAATATTCACATTGCATAGGAACAATAATAGAATTAGAAGCACTTAAAGCGTTGATAGTTAATAAGTTAAGAGAAGGTGGACAATCAATTAATATATAGTCATATTGATCTTTAATTTGATCTAAAGCTCTTTTTAAAATATTTTCACGACCGATTTTTTTTAATAAATCAACTTCAGCAATAGTTAAATCTGAGTTGCTAGGAATTATATCGTATCCACCAGTTGTATCTTTAATGATTACATCGTTAATATTAGTATTATTAACTAATAAATCAAAAGCACTTTTTTGGAGTTCAAATTTAGAAATACCACTAGACATAGTGGCATTACCTTGTGGATCTAAATCTATAACAAGAATTTTTTTTTGTAAAGCAAGTGAAGCTGCTAAATTAATACAAGTTGTTGTTTTACCAACTCCTCCTTTTTGGTTAGCAATTGATATAATTTTATTCATTTTTTTCTATACCTTTGTAATTTTTATTAAACATCTATTTCCTAAATTAAGTGGTGTATTTAATTTGATATTATCAACAATTTTAAAATCATCAGGGATGTCTAAAATTTCATCTGCTTTTATATCACCTTTAAGAGCTAAATAATAACAATTATTATTTTTTGTGATATGTTTTGTTAAAAGAATCATATCTTTTAGTGAAGCAAATGCTCTGCTAGTGATACAATCTATATTTATAGATGGATTATATTCTTCACATCGACTTAAAATTGGAATTACATTACTTAATTTTAGTTCACGTATAGCGTGTTTTATAAAATTAATTCTTTTTAATCTGCTATCAAGTAAGTAAAACTTTTTGTCATTAAAGATAATAGCTAAAGGAATACCTGGTAAACCAGGTCCTGTACCTACATCAAGAATGTTGTTACCATTATAATATTTATAACCAATAACTGAATCAATAATATGTTTAATTATCATATCTTTAGGATCAGTAATTGATGTTAAATTATATGTTTTGTTCCATTTATGTAATAAATAAGTGAAATAAATTAGTTTAGTTATAATTTCATTATTAAACTTAATGTTTAATTTATTAAGTTCAGTAATAAGAAAATCATTTAAGTTATCAAATAAATTATTATTCATTTGGTATACCTAATAAGCCTAAGCGTTTTAAGTGTACTAATAAGATAGAGATAGAAGCTGGTGTTATACCAGATATTCTAGAAGCTTTACCTATAGTTTCAGGTTTAAAATCGTTTAGTTTCATAACAACTTCCTTTGATAAACCAGGAATATTATTATAATCAAAGTTTAAAGGAAGATATGTGTTTTCATTTTTTTGATGTTTATTAATTTCATCATTTTGATGATTTATATAACCATCATATTTAATTTGAATTTCAACTTGTTTTTGGGCTTGTTCTAATTTAGCAATTGGTTCAAGTTCTGAAATTTCAAAAAGATTATTAAAATTAATTTCAGGTCTTCTCATTATTTCTTCAAGATTTTGTTCTTTAGAAATAGGAGATTTTAAAATAGAATTAAGTTTATTAGCTATAACATTACCTGGTCCTATCCAAGTATTACGTAATCTTTCTTTTTCTTTTTCTATTTGTTCTATTTTATTATTAAAGAAAGCCCATCTTTCATCTGAAATTAAACCAAGTTCACGACCTTTAGGGGTTAAACGTATATCGGCATTATCTTCTCTTAAAAGTAATCTATATTCTGCTCGAGATGTAAACATTCTATAAGGTTCATTAGTACCTAAAGTACATAAATCATCCATTAATACCCCAATATATGCTTCGTTTCTGTTAGGAGACCATGATTCTTTATCCATAGCTCTTAAACCAGCGTTAATACCTGCTAAAATACCTTGAGCAGCTGCTTCTTCATATCCAGTAGTACCGTTTATTTGACCTGCGAAAAATAGATTATTAATAAATTTATTTTCCATGTTTTGTTTTAAGTCTTTAGGATCAAAGAAATCATATTCAATTGCGTATGCAGGTTTAGTAATAATAGCATTTTCTAAACCTTCCATTGAATGGATAAAATCGACTTGTACATCAAATGGTAAACTAGTAGAAACTCCATTAGGATATAATTCATTTGTATATAAACTTTCAGGTTCAATAAAGATTTGATGTGAATTTTTATCAGGATATCTTTTTATTTTATCTTCAATAGAAGGGCAGTATCTCGGTCCTATACTATGAATAACACCTGAATATAAAGGACTTCTATCAAGATTATTTAATATTATTTCGTGTGTTCTTTCGTTAGTATGTGCTATATGACAGCATACTTGTTTTGGATGATCATCGACACTACCTAAGAAAGAAAATACTGGAAGTTCTTTATCAGGTTCTTGTTTTGTTAATTTAGAAAAATCTACAGTGCGTTTATCTATACGACATGGAGTTCCTGTTTTTAGTCTACCCATTCTAATTGGTAGTTCATGAAGTTTTCTTGCTAAATCACATGATGCTTCATCGCCGGCTCTACCACCATTGTAGTTATCTAAACCTATGTGAATTAAACCATTTAAAAATGTTCCGTTACATAAAACTACGCTTTTTGCATAGAATTTAATATTAGCCTTTGTTATTACACCTTTAACAGTATTATTTTCAATTATTAAATCAGTACATGTTTGTTGAAATAAATGTAAGTTTTTGTAGTTATCTAATATTTTTCTGATTTCTATTTTATATAGAATTCTATCTGTTTGAGCTCTAGTTGCTCTAACTGCATATCCTTTAGATGAGTTTAATGTTCTAAATTGAATACCTGATTTATCTATTGCTTGTGCAGTGATACCACCTAAAGCATCTATTTCTTTTATAAGATGACCTTTTCCTATACCACCAAATGCAGGGTTGCAAGACATTTGTCCTAAAGTATCTAAATTATCAGTTAATAATAGTGTTTTTAAATTAAGTCTAGCACTAGCTGTTGCTGCTTCAATACCTGCATGACCACCACCAACTACTATTACATCAAAATTATATTGACTCATCATTTTGCCTTATTTTTTTATTTATATATATTAATTAATTTTATATTTTTTTTATAAAGATAAAAAAATGTTAATTTTCGCTATAAGCCTTATTTTGTAAGTGTTTAAGCTGTTAGTAAAAGTGAAAATAAAATGAAAATATATATGTTAATAAATGTGTAAAAATTTTAGTTATGAAAAATTATTCACAACTTTTTATGAAATCTAACAAATTAGTAATAAGTTATCCACAAAATTATTTTCATGTATATTTATTTGTTAAAATATTGGTATTAAATGTTGATAACTTTTTATGTTTGTTGTAAAACAGTGTTTTAAAGTGTGAAAAATTTTTTTTATATTATACACAATTATATGAAATCTTAAAATTTTTATTTAAAAAAGTCACAGTAATAAAATTTATGTTTTAATTAGAGTAAAGGATTGTAATAAAAGATTTGTTTTAACAATGAAATGTATGTTAGAAATTAAGTTTTGTGGTTATATATGAAAAAAGCTCCAACAAAGGAGCTTTTCTTATATTAAAGATTATTAAACACGTTTTCTGAATTCATTTGTACGTGTATCGATTTCAATCTTGTCGCCTGTTTTAACAAAGTCTGCAACAGTGATTGTGAAACCTGTACCTTTTAGAGTTGCTGGTTTAGTAACTTTACCAGATGTATCGCCTCTTACTGATGGTTCAGTGTATTCTACTTCTCTTACAATGATTGTTGGTAATTCAACGCTAATTGCTTTTTCATTGTAAAAAGTAACAGTACATTCATCTTCCATACCATCAACGATATAGTTAACCACGTCACCTAAGTTTTCTTTTTCGATTTCGTATTGGTTATATTCTTCATCCATGAAAACATACATTGGATCTGCATAGTATGAGAATGTGCATGTTTTATGTTCAAGAATTACGTCGTCTAATTTGTCATCAGCCTTAAATACTGTTTCTGTACCACCTTCGCTTAAAAGGTTTTTTAATTTCATTTTAACAACAGCTGCGTTACGACCTGATTTATTAAATTCTGTTTTGATAACAACCATAGGGTCTTTACCCATCATGATTACGTTACCAGCACGGATTTCTTGTGCAGTTTTCATCTTTAATTCCTATTTATTTGCTTAATAAAATTAAGTAGGTTTGAGCAAAGAGAATCATTTTGTTTAAGTTCCCTAGCCCATAATTTATTGTGTGAAATAATTTCTTCAGATTTTAACATAAAACTATCAAAATTTGAATATATATTACTTGTATTTAGATTGATAAGACTTTCATATATATCGTTATAATTTTTATTATTTTGAGGTATATATTTGTAGATAAAGTGTTTTATTTTATCTAAATGTGCGTTTTCTTCCTGCTTATAAATATCCCACAAAAATAATTTCTCTTGGATAATTGCTTGTACTATAGAATCTTCACCTCTAACTATGACTAAATCGCATATGTTTATAAGTTTATTGAAGTTAGATTGGTTTATCATTTTGAATTTAAAAAGTTTGGCTTTAGGAAATTTATCTTTAATTTCTTTAATAGTATTGTTATTAAAAATTGTTGAGCTTTTGCCTTCTGCTATAAAGAATACGCTGTTAGGATTTTGCTTTAGTTTAGATATCGTTATGTTTTTTACTTGTGGATTATCATAAGTAAATATTAGGTTAAAAGAGTAGTTTTTACATAAATTAGGAATTTCTTTTATTTTAAGTTTACGATTGCTTATATGATGAGAAAATTTTTGTAAAAACTTTATCTTATTTATTTTTGTAACTAATTTGTTAAAGTTTAAACCACCAGTGTTTGGGGTAAAACCCGGAAAGAAAAAGTATTTTTTTAAGCCATTTGATTGAGGAGATATTTTAAGATGACAGTCTTCAATCCAATTTTCAGCAGATAGATATTCTAAGTTTATCCACAAATTTTTATCTGTAATTTTGTTACTAATATATTGAGGTAAGTTACATCCAAAAGTTTCTATTATTGTATATGAGGGTATGTAATTATGTTTTAGATTATTATCCCATTTGTGTATAAATAAGTATTTAGATAATTTTTGAAATTTTTTGTGAATATTTATTTTATTTTCTATTTTTGAAAAAATGTATAAATCATCTACATATAAATGGACAATATATTTATTAGAAGCTATTTCTTTGGCTAATCTATACGAAACACCTATGTCACCAAAATTATCAATAATATTGCAGAATATATCTATTGTATTTGTTTTCACTATTACTTACCAATACAGAATGTATTAAATATTTCTGAAAGAAGATTGTCTGCAGTAAAGTTTCCTAAGATTTCATTTAAATGATTTTGGCATTTACGCATTTCTTCTGCTGCTAATTCTATATCATTGTATGAAGCTATATATTCAATGCTTTGTTTTATGCATACGATAGAATTTTCTAATGCATTTAAATGTCTACGTCTAGCTATAAAAGTGTTTTCTGAAGTAGAGTTGTATCCAACACTTGTTTTGATGTGTTCTTTTAATGAATCTAGTCCTTTAGTACTTTTGGTAGAAATAAAAATTTTTTCATAATCATTAAATACTGCAGGTAATGTGTAATTAGATTCTATATCAATTTTGTTACAAACAATAGTGAATGGAAGCTGATTGTTAGTTTTATTTAAAATATTTTGGAATAATATTTCTTGTTCATTATTGTCTGATTTTGTTGTGTCATAGACAAATAGAATTCTATTTGCTTGTTGAATTTCATTCCATGCTTTATCTATACCTATTTTCTCAATTATGTCAGAAGTATGATTTCTTAATCCTGCCGTGTCAACAATGTGGATAGGTAAACCATCAATGTTTATATTTTCTTTTAAAACATCTCTTGTTGTTCCTTCTATATCTGTTACTATTGCAGCTTCTTTTTGACATAAAGCATTTAATAATGAAGACTTGCCGGCGTTAGGTATACCTGCAATAACAAGTTTAATGCCTTCTTGTAGCAATGCACCTTGTGTTGCATTTTTAAGTACATTTTCTATTTGAGATTCTATAATCATTAGTTCACTATGTACTTTACCTTCTTCTATAAAATCGATAGCTTCCTCAGGAAAATCAATTGTAGCTTCAACATAAGTTCTTAATTTAATTAGATTAGAGTTAATTGATTTTATTAGGTTGCTAAATTCACCTTGTAAAGAGTTTGTTGCTGATATTGCTGCTTGAGTACTTGTTGCGTTTATAAGGTCACATATAGCTTCAGCTTGTGTTAAATCTATTTTGTTGTTTAAAAATGCACGTTCTGTAAATTCTCCAGGATTAGCTATTCTAACTCCTGGAATTTTTAAGATTTCGTTCATTATAAGGTCTAATATAATTGGACCACCATGGCATTGAAATTCTAGAATATCTTCACCAGTAAAGCTAAATGGAGCTTTAAAAGATAAAATAATACCTTTATCTAATATAGTGTTATTTGTATTGTAAATATTTAAGTATTCGGCATATCTAACTCTAGGAGTTTTATGAAGTAGTTTTTGTGCAACGATATCACAATGTTCACCAGAAACACGAATGATACCGATACCTCCTTTTCCACTAGCAGTAGCTATAGCAACTATAGAATTCATAAAAACTCCTAAAACACTTATTTGTTTATTTATTTTTTACATGTAACCCAGTTTTTTCTAAATGTCTGAAAATAATGGTTTGTTGAATAATTGTAACAATGTTAGATACTAACCAATACAATGTTAAACCAGCAGGGAATGTACAGAACATTAATGTAAAAATTACAGGCATAACTGTAAATATTTTCTTCTGCATTGGATCTGTTACAGGGGTTGGTGACATCTTTTGGATAATAAACATTGTAACGCCCATTAAAATAGGGAAAACAAAGTATGGATCATATGTTGATAAGTCTTTTATCCAGAAAAAGAAAGGAGAGTGTCTTAATTCTGTTGATTCCATTAATGTCCAATATAAAGCAATAAATATAGGCATTTGAATTAAAATTGGTAAACAGCCACCTAATGGATTAACGCCTTCTTTTGAGTATAAAGTCATCATTGCTTGACTTAATTTTTGCTTATCATCTTTGTACTTGTTTTTTATTTCATTTAATTTTGGAGTCAATAATCTCATCTTAGCCATAGAGGTGTATTGTTTCTTGGTTAGTGTATACATACATCCTCTAACTATTAGAGTGATAATAATGATTGATACCCCCCAGTTGTTAGTAAATGAATTGATGAAATCCAAAAGTTTAAATAAGAATATTGATAAGAAAGACAACCAACCATAATCAACCGTTAATTCAAAGTTCGGGGCGGTACTTTCCATTTCAGTTAAGTTTTTAGGACCAATCCATAATTTGTTTGAAATTGTAGCCTTTTGAGTTCCTTTTTGCAAAGTTATAGGTGAACTTAGTATTGATATTTTTGCGTATTGGTTGTTATCTAAAGATTCTAAGATTATTTCGTTACTTGTATTTGATAAACCAATCCATGCGGTAACAAAATAATGTTGAATCATACTTATCCAACCACCTTGAGAAGATGATTTAATTTCTTTAGATTTTAAATCAGCAATATCTTCAAATGATTCTTTTGAGTATTTTGTATCAGAAGTTGAGAAGGCCGCACCTCTGTATGCTGCTGTACCAAACATTCCATTTGTTTCTTGTTCAGGTGTTTTTGATTGAATGATAGATGAGTTGATCGATACGTTAATTTCTTTGTTTATATTTTCTAAAGTATGTTCTACATTTATAACATGTGAGTTTTCTGTAAAAGTATATGATTTTGTGAATTTTATACCAGACTTATCCACATGTACTAAGTCAATTTTGAATTTATCGGCTTGGTCATCTGATTTATTAGGACTGAAAGTGTAATGTGTTTTTTCACTTGAGTATAAAGGGTTTAATGTATATTTTGTATTTTCAATGTTATCATTTGAGTTAGATTCAGTAATAACAAGATTATTTGTTGTATAGTACTTAAAGTTATCTTGCTTTTTTAATAATTTAAAATAAGCATCAGATTCAAGGTCTTGTTTTTGATCTTTCAATTCAGCACTTATAATATCACCACCTTTTAAATCTACTTTTAATAGATATAAATCTGTGTCAATAGATATTATTTGTTCGCTAGTGGATACCTCTGTATTAGATACTTCGTTTGATGTAATAATTGAAGTAGAAGGTTGGTCTGCGAATTTCTTTGTATTTTGATCTGAAAAGTATGTATAGGCTACTATACATGTGATAATTATAAACAAAAATAAAGATGTAGAACGTTGCGCATGCATATCTTATACTCGTTAATATTTATTTTAAATAATCAATCCCGCCTTTGTGTAAAGGGGAACACCTAAGAATTCTTAAAAACCCAAGATAACATCCTTTAAAAAATCCATATTTAATTATTGCTTGTTTAGTATATTCAGAACAAGTAGGGTAATATCGACATTGATTTCCAATGTAAGGACTTAATACTTTTTGATATATACGTATTAAGAAGCAACCGATTTTTTGTAGCGGTGACAAATTATTTTCCATAATTTAAAAAAAAGTTCGCTTATTTGTTTATTATTAAGAGTAGTAATGTCTGATTTAGCAATAAAAATTATGTCTAATGGAGGATATTTAATTTGATTTTTTCTAAAATTTTCTCTGATAATTCTTTTAATTCTGTTTCTTGAAACTGCTTTTTTTACTGCTTTTTTCGGAACGATTAAACCTAACCTAGAACTCTTTTGCTCTTGATTATTTGCTAATAATGTAAAACAAGGAGAACTAGCTCTTATAGGAGTTTCAAAAACTTTATTAAAATTATCGGGAGTTAAAAGTCTTAACTCCCGAGAAAATTTTTCTTTAGTCATTAACTGTTGTTAAACGTGCACGACCTTTAGCACGACGACGTGATAATACCTTACGACCGTCAGCTGTCTTCATACGGCTACGGAAGCCATGAGTACGTTTACGTTTTAATACAGAAGGTTGAAAAGTACGCTTCATTATTAAACTCCAAAATATATGTATAAATAAAAACAAACAATTTAAAGTGTGTGAATTATATATATTCATGCAATTATAGTCAAGTAGAACTGTGAATAAGTGTAGAAAAAAAGTATTTAATTAATTATATTGTGGATAACTAATTGTGCATGTTTTATAATTCCGTACGATGAATTTTATTGTTATAGAAGTTTACTTACATATGATTTAAGTATAAGAAATGATTGATATAGAATTAATAAAAGAGAAAATAAGCCAGTATCCTTTAAAAGCAAGTGATAACCGTATTTTAAGAATATTTTTAAAGTCTGCAAAACTTATTGCTGTTAATAATATTATCTATATTTTAGTGGCAAATGGTTTAGTTGCATCACAATTAAATAGTAAGATTAACATATTAAATAAAGTTATTTATGATGCATTTCCTAATTCTGATTATGAGATTAAGATTGAGATTTCTTCTAATTTTTCTTTAGGCGTAAAAGAAGAGAAAATAAATGTAAAAAACGATGTACAAGAAAAGAAAGAATTAGAATATTCCAATGTCAATACAGAAGAAAATAATACTGATGATAACAGTAGTATTGAAGGAATGATGAGTTTATTAAAAGCTCGTAATACAGATTCTAATGAAAATATTACTTCTAATATAAGTGGTTATAATTCAAATTCTAATTTTGAAGATGATAAAAAAACAAAAGCAGGTACACAAAATAAAGTAAATTCAACATCTGTAGCTAATGAAACTTACAGAAAATATGATATTACTAAAAATCATTTTTATCGTAGTAATACAATTCAATCTGATAAAAATTTTGATAACTTTGTTGAAAGTGCGTCAAATCAACAATTATGTCATTCAGCAAAAGAAGTTGTTTGTTTACCAGGTAGATATGAAATAAATCCTTTTTTTATTTATGGGGAAACAGGTCTAGGCAAGACGCATATGCTTTATGCTATTGGTAATGGTATTTTGAAAGAGCATCCTGATTTAACAGTAATGTATATAGATATAAATTTAATGTTTGCTCAATATCAAGAAGCAGTTGAGTCTTATTCTTCTTCTAAATATGACAGAAATAGTAAGCAAAATATTCTTAGCGATTTTAAAAGTTGTTATAGAAATTTAGATGTTCTTCTTATTGATGATATCCAAGAGCTTCATAGATTTAAAGGTGGGTTTCATGATGAGTTTCTTCAACTTTTAAATGATTTAAGCAATAGTGCTGATAAAAAGACTCAATTAGTTTTTGCTTCAAGTGTTTATGTTGATAATATAAATAATTTAGAAGCAAGATTAAAGAGTAGATTGCAGGAAGGTGTTGAAATAAAAGTTCAACCGCCTGATTTAGAGGCAAGAAAAAGAATTGTAAAGCTTAAAATGACAGAACAGTCGTTAAATCCAGAGAAGAAAGTGATTGATTTTATAGCAGAGACTTTTCAAACTAATATTAGAATTATAGAAGGTCACATTAAGACGATCCGTATATATGCTAAATCTCGTAAAACAAAGGATATTACTATTAATATTGTAAAAGAAGCATTGAAATCTAAATTAGTTGCAAGAAGTGTAATTCTTACAGTAGATAACATTAAAGAAAAGGTTGCTGAGCATTATCATTTTAGTGTTAAGGATTTAGAATCAAAAAGCAGGGTAAAACCGCTTGTTAGAGCTCGTATGATGGCAATGAAGTTAGCAAGAGATAAAACAGGTGAAAGTTTACCAAGTATTGGTAAGAAATTTGGAGGAAAAGACCATACCACTGTTATGAATGCTTGCAAGAAAATTGCTGAGTTAATAGAAAAAGAACCAAGTATTGCTGATGATTATGAAGTGTTGAATTCACTGTTTTCATAAAGGAGACAAATAATGTATTTTTCGATAAGTAAACAAAATTTTTATAAGCCGTTAGATTATATTTCTGGTCCAGCACAAGGAGCAGGACAAGATTCTATTAATGGTAATGTTTTATTAAATGTAATAAAAAATAATAATCTTTATCCTAATATAGATTCACAATATGTATTAGAGCTTGTATGCACAGATAATGATATTGAAATGAAATCTATTATTGGTATTTATTCAGATGAAGTGGTTGAAGGTGGTATTACTGTCAAAGTTAAATCATTATTAGACATTATAAAATCTTTTGAAGATGAAACATTTATTACTATTAAATATGATGAAAGTGATAATAGAGTTTATATAAAGACTAATTCTAATGATTTTAATATCTGTGCTGTTCCAGCTAATGGTTTTCCTAGAATAGATACATCTGATACGTGTTTCGATATGAAGATTAGAAGAAAAGAACTTTTAACTATTATGGAAACAACTCAATCAGCTATTCTTCAGGAAAATTATAGGTATTATTTAAAAGGAATGAGATTCTCTTTTGATAAGAATAATCCTATGGAGGTTAATATATTTACTTCTGACGCTCATAGGGTAAGTATTCAAAAAGGAATATTAAATGAACCTTGTATTGTTCCAGAAGATTATATAACAGGAGGTTTCATTATTCCTAAAAAAGGAGTAACAGAAATAATAAAATTATTATCAATAGATAAAAATAATCCTGATGAAGAAATAGTATTATCTGTTTCAGATAATTCATTAAATACTGTTATTAATGGTATTTGTATTGTTTGTAAGTTGATAAAAGCTGATGTTTATCCTGATTTCTTTAGTTTTATACCACAAGTATGTAATAAGATAATGGTATTGAAGCGTACTTACTTAAAATCATGTTTAAAGAGAGTAATAATCTTAAGTAATCACCATTTCCCTGCGGTTAAATTTGTAATAAAGAATGGTTTATTAACAATAAAGTGTAAGAATAATCATCATGAAGAAGCTAAAGAATTGATAGATTTATGTTCTTATGAAGGTGATGATATTGAATTAGCTTTTAATCCACATTATATTATTGATGCTTGCGATAATATGACAACAGAGAAATTGAAGATTTCTTTATCAGATATGTCTAGTTGTGCTTTAATTGAACCTTTACCTAATAAAGATGAAGAAGTTAGTTATGCTAGATATTTAGTAAATAGAGTTAAGATGTAATTATTCTGTCCTACCTTACTTAAAAAAATTATCGTTTTGTTTATAAAAATTGGAGTAGGGTAGGGCGTTCTTATAATTTGATATTATATGATTCTCTTAATATAAAATAGCTTATAAATAATAGTATGTACATTAAATCTCTATATACAAAAAATTTTAGAAATTTGAATGAACAGAAGGTTCTATTCTCTCCAGAAATAAATTTTATAATAGGAAATAATGGAGCTGGAAAAACGAATTTAATAGAAGCTATTTATTATCTATTTTTAGCTAAATCATTTAGAACAAATATATCTCATAATATAATTAATAATCAATGTACACAATGTTTCTTAAGTTCATTATTAGAAGATGAGAACGGTATTGAACATATTTTAGGTATGTCAAGAGATTCAAAATCAGAAATAAGTGTTCACTATGATGGAAATAAGCTAAACACATTAAGTGAACTAGCTTTAATTCAAAGTGTAATAATTATAGATCCACAAGTTCTTGATATTTTGTCTTCAGGCCCCACAGCACGCAGAAAGTTCTTAGATTGGGGATGTTATTATCATTATCCAAAATTTAGGGTGATTTATTCTAAATTTATAAAAGTTCTACGTCAAAGAAATAAAATTTTACGTGATAAAAGTAAAAATCGTTTTGATTATGAATATATTTATTGGAATAATTATTTTATTGAATTGTCTGAACAGATTAATAGTTTTAGAAAAGAGTATGTTCAAATTTTAAATACAGAAATATTTTCTTTATTAGATGTTTTTTTTCCAAAACAAAATATTCAATTTGAATTAAAATTTGGACATAACTCAGACTATAATTTATCAGATTATATTGATAGAATTTCAGATAAAGAATTTGCATTAGGATGTTCGCAAGCTGGAGCTCATCGTGCAGATTTTTCCCTTAAAATTGACAACAAAAATATAATTGAATTTTTATCTAGAGGTCAGATAAAGTTATTGGTTTGTGCTCTAAAAATCAGTCAGGCTTTATTGTGTTATAAATATACTAATAGAAAAATTATACTTTTAATGGATGATATTGCATCTGAATTAGATTTTATTAATCTAAATAAAATATTAAACTTTGTTTCACGTGAAACATCGAAAATACAGTTTTTTATATCTATGATTGATGAAAATATATTGGATAAAATTAATATTAAAGATTCTTGTAATTTAGAAGTATTTAAAATTGATAGGGGAGGGGTAGAAGAAGTTTCACGTGAAACATAAGTATTATCTTTTTTATATATTAAATTTAATATCCAATAAATACTTAATTTATTAAAATTGATTTTATCAATTTTAATATTATCCATTATCATAAAATACTATAATTATTTTTTATAATAAATTAAATTTATAGTTCTAGATGTTCACTATTTACCTACTATTAAAAAGTATCTAAATTTTTTAAAATTATAAATTATATAATATTGATAGATTATTGTGTTTCACGTGAAACTAAAAAAAGTTATATAGATGAAAATAAAAATTTCGTATATTCTAGTAAATAAAAAATCAATATCTTGAAATTATAAAATATTTTATCAGTATCCATACGTAAAGTATGATGTTGTTTAGATTTAGATTACTTTACATCAAAAGAAAAAGACATTTTTTATGTTTGTTAGTAGCTTTGTTAAATTCAATATTTATAGATGTAGATGATTGTGTGTTCATTTTAAAAAATGATTTTATAAAATGCAAAATGAATAGTTATGCTTAAATTAGTAATTCTTGAGCTTGAATATTTTATTGTGTGATTAATTCAATTTTAAAGTTATGTAAAACTAATAGAGGGTGTAAATATAATCATTACATATTTGTATAGATTTAAAATTAAATTTTTAACTGCAGATAATATTTTAATTCTATAAATTATTTTCTACTAAAATTATATTCTGAGATAGTAGTAAAGCAAAGGTTACTGAAAGTAGAAACATAAAGTGTTGTGAAATAATTTACGATTGATTTTAAAATAAGTGAAGTAAAATTTGTTGCAATAAAAATGTGTATAGATGTAATTAAGTTTATTATTTGCATAATATTATATATTGTTTAGTGTGTAAGAGACAGATGGATTTGGAGTAATGATGTAAAGATATTTATCGAGGATTGAAGTTAGTTGTAACAAATAAATAAGTTTTAAATTCTAAAAATTAGATTACTTTTAACACTATATCAGAAAGGGGGATTATCAGAAAAATTAATGAAGAAAAGTCGTATTGTTTCCAGTTAAAATTTAAAGTTGTCATCTATTAAAAGTTTAAAATTATGTAAATAAAATTATTATAGTGTTGTAATTTTATTTATTTGGAATTTAACAAAAGTAAAATTGATAAAATTTATGATATCTATTTAGAACATTTTATAATGTGTTTTATAGTAATGATAGGTATAAAATAAAGAATACATCGTAATTAGTTATTTTTAAATAACAAAGAGAAATAACCAAATTACTCACACTGCTAATGGTATAAACAATATAAATTAGAATAAAAGTATCCTAATTATCTTTTGTTATGAAGAACATTTTTTCCAATTAATAAGAATAAGTGTTTTCTATATTTTTAGCGTTTTCTTAAAAGTAAAAATTCATGATGTTAAAATTTTATAATTAGAAAAGTATAGCTATAAAATTTTTGTTTATATAAATAAGAGAAATCATAATTTAATAATAAATAGGGTAATAAAGATTTGTATATGTAATTAAAAAAAACAAACAAATATTATTTATTAAATTCCTTAAAATTATTTTTTTAAGTATTTTATTTAAATTTTGGAACTAATTTTTTTTAGTGAGATTTATGAAATAGTGGAAGAGATAATATGGTATATATAAAATGTTTTTGTATTTAAATAATGTTTCACGTGAAACTTTATATAAGTGCAAAAATGTGATTTAAAATACTATTCGGGATAGAAAAAAATTGATAAAAATTATATAATATATGAGTTTAGAAATTTAAAAAGAGAATATTTTACAATGACAAATAATGACTATAACGGCGATTCTATAAAAGTTTTAAAAGGTTTGGATGCTGTAAGAAAACGTCCAGGTATGTATATTGGTGATACTGATGATGGTTCTGGTTTACATCATATGGTATTCGAAGTAGTTGATAATTCTATAGATGAGGCGTTAGCTGGTTTTTGTAAAAATGTAAATGTAAAAATTCATACAGACGGCTCAGTTTCTGTTTCAGATGATGGTAGAGGTATTCCTGTAGATATTCATCCTGAAGAAAATGTTTCAGCTGCAGAAGTGGTAATGACAGTGTTGCATGCTGGTGGTAAATTTGATGCAAACTCATATAAGGTTTCAGGTGGTTTACATGGAGTTGGGGTTTCCGTTGTTAACGCGTTATCAGATAAATTACAGTTAACAATTAAACGTCAAGGAAAGGTTTGGCAACAAATTTATTTAGATGGTGGTAAACCAAGTGCTCCGCTTAAGGCTATAGGTGAAACATCTGAAACTGGCACAGAAATTAGATTTTGGCCAAGTCCTAGTATTTTTACGATCACAGAATTTAAATACGAAATATTAGAAAAGAGATTAAGAGAACTTTCTTTCTTAAATTCAGGTGTTTCTATTAACTTAGAAGATGAAAGAGATGGAAAGAAAGAATTATTCCACTATCAAGGTGGTATTAATTCATTTACTGAATATTTAAATAAAGGTAAAACAGTAATTAATAAAAAGATTTTTTATTGTTCTCAATATAACGAAGAAAGTGGAATTAACGTAGAAGTATCTCTTCAGTATACCGATGCTTATTCAGACACAGAATATTGCTTCACAAATAATATTATCCAAAAGGATGGTGGAACGCATAGAGAAGGTTTTAGAAGAGGCTTAACTAAAGCTATAAAGAATTATATAGAAGAAAATTTAAAAAATAATAAAAAATCAAATTCAAAGAAAGATAGTAAGTTTGATATTTTAACGGAAGACTGTTTAAAGGGGATTACAGCTGTAATATCTGTAAAAGTGCCAGATCCTAAATTCTCTTCTCAAACAAAAGATAAATTAGTTTCTTCTGAAGTTTCTAGTGTAGTTAATGCTGTTGTTACTGAAAAGTTAATAGAGTACCTAAATGAAAACCCAGCAGAAGCGAAAGATTTAGTTGAAAAGATTCAAGATGAAGCAGAAATAAGAGTTAAGTCTAGAAGTATACGTGAAAACTTTAGTAAGAAGACATTAAATACAATTACTGGTAAATTAGTTAACTGTGTTTGTAAAGACCCGTCATTATGTGAATTATATATAGTCGAAGGGGACTCTGCAGGTGGGTCAGCAAAGACTGGTAGAAATGCTGAATATCAAGCTATTCTTCCGCTAAGAGGTAAAATTTTAAATGTAGAAAAAGCTAGGTTTGATAAGATAATTTCATCAGATACATTGGGTACATTAATTACAGCTTTAGGATGTGGTATACAAGAAGATTTTTCTATTGATAATATTAGATATCATAATGTTGTAATCATGACAGATGCTGACGTGGATGGTGCTCATATTCGTATTTTATTATTAACATTCTTCTTCAGACAAATGCCAGAGATTATTGAAAAAGGATATGTATATATTGCACAACCTCCTTTATACAAGTATTCAAAAGGTAAAGATAACAAATATATCTTAGATATCGCAGAGAAAAATCAGCACGAAATGAGTTTGGCTTTACATAATGCAAAATTATATACAAATGATTCAACTCCTCCTATCTTTGGTGAACCTTTAGAAAAGATATTCTTAAAGTTCTCTAATTTGTTCTCTATTTATAAGAGATTAGATGTTAAAATTCCTGAGTCAATTACCAAAAACTTGGTGTTTGTTGATAATCTGTCAGCTGATGATATGGTGAATGAACAAATTGTAAAAGATTGGTCATCAAATTTTGAAAAGACGCTTAATGATTCAGAATTTATGGGAATTTCATATAAAGTAAAGGTTGGTTTTAATTCAGAAAAGAATCTTTTTTTTCCTATTGTTAATATGTTACATTTTGGTGTTAATAAGGAATACAACTTATCATATGAATTTTTTGTGGGAAGAGATTATCAGAAGATTTCATCTGTAGGTAGAGAAATTGAAGGATTAGTAGTTCCAGGTTCTTTTGTTACTGTAGGTGAAAAGAAATATGATGTTTCTACATTTGGTGAGTTACATTCTACGTTAATTAAGCAAGGTTTAAATAATGTTAAGGTACAACGTTATAAAGGTCTTGGTGAAATGAACGCTGAACAGTTATATGAAACAACAATGGATCCAAATACAAGAACTTTCTTAAAGGTAAATATTGATGATGCTTTAGAAGCAAATAGAATGTTTATTGAACTTATGGGTGAAGAAGTAGATCCAAGAAAGGTGTTTATAGCTGAAAATTCTCATTTAGCAGAAATAGAAGTTTAATTATCTAAAAATTTATAAAGAAGACGGTATCTACCGTCTTTTTTATAATGTTTAACTCTGTCACTAAGTCATAATAATATTTCTTGTATAATAAGAAAAAATTAGGAATAAGCTTATGAATTTATCTATAAAAAAAATCTCATTATTTATGTCAGGACTTTTTGTTTTAAGTCCATTGGCTTTTGCTTCTGATGATTTAGGATTAAGAACATTAAATAATGTAAAGGAAATACCATTAGCAAGTAATACGGATGGATATGAATATTTCTATTCTAATGTTTTTGTATCTAATGGACCACATGGTTTAACAAATCAATCATCATTTAATCACTTGATGATGATTATGAGTGAGGCTAGAAAGAGCGAAAATTTAACAAATGACGGGATTAAATTATATGAAAGTCTTGTTCAAGTTAAAAAATTGATAGGGAAAAAATCATCAACTACTTTGACTTCATACGGGGCAAATGTTGTTTCTTCTTTAGGTAATGTTTTTGTAAAACCAAGATTACAATCATTGCTTACAGCTCAAGACAGAGATAATAAAATCAATATTGAATTTGAATATGCAGGAGATTCAATAAGTCTTGATACAGGTGAGAAGTTTGTGCAAGGAATGTCTAGAAGTGTTTCAGAAAACCTAGAAATTAGCTTTGAAGAAAATGATAATAATAAATTATTAGCTTTTTTTAATACATCGGATTATAGAAGGTTTTTAAACAGTTATTCTGACTTAGTAAAAATGGTTGGGAAACTAGAAGTAGCAGAGCAAACTAAGAATAATATTGATTCTATTTTAAAGAGAATATTTAAGAAAAAATATTTCGACGAAATGAATCATAACGGAATGTTTGTTATAAAACGAAACTTGGTAAAAATGGAAAAGAATGTATTTGTTAAATGTTTATATGAAATTTACAAATTTTTACCAAGTGAAAATCCAAGAAATCTTGCAGATTTTAATAAGGTAATGGATGATGTTATTAGACCATCAGAAAGAGATTATTTTTCTAAGTTAAATAATGTAGAGTTATATTATAGTTACGGTCCTAGTTTTGATACAAATCAGATAACATCACAACAAGGAAAGAACTTCTATAAAGATTTCGTTGAAACTATAAGTAATCATGAAGATGATATATATGAATATCCTATGAAGTTATCTTTCGCAGATTCTAGAGCTTTGTTAACATATTTAAGTTTCTTGATGGGAGATACAATAAAGGATGTTGTAGCATCTGAAAATAAAAAGTTTGATCCGATCAGAGGCAAATTTGATTTTAAATTAATTATTCCTCAAAACAGTATATTAGTATTTGATTTATATAAAAACAAAGAAAATGAAATTCTAGTAAGACCTAGTTTTAATGGAAAAGCTTTAGAATTAAAGAAAGAATGTGAAAGAGTTTCTGTAAATAATGAATTTTACACATTAACTAATTTGAATAAATGTTTTGATAGTGAAGAAAAGCAATAATGTATATAAGTAATATTAAAGACTATAAAAATGATGATTTTTTTATAAGAAATTCATTAGTTTCTATAGTGACTAGAGCTTTAGATTATTATGAACAAACAGGTGGGGCTATTGTTTCTAATGTTTCGCTATTAGATGAAAATGTATTTATGACTATTTCTCAAAATGAAACAGAAGATAAAGAATCCCGTATGTTTGAATATCATAAGAATTTTTGGGATATTCATATTACTATAGATGGATGTGAAGATATTGGGTATACATCAAGTTTAGCTGATAGCTATTCTCAGTTTATACATTCATATAATGAAGAATCTGACTTAGGTTTTATAAAGAAAGGTTGTGTACTTAAACAAGAGTATTTCCAGTCAAATCTAGGTGATATTTGTGTACTTTCAGAAAATCAATTACATAAACCTTTATGTAAAGGTAATTGTTCATGTTCTGTAAAGAAAATTATAATAAAAATACATAAAAGTTATTTTTGTTAAAATTTAATATTTACTTTGTTTTTGTTTATAATAGATAGTTATATGTTTGAATTATATAATTATCTATTTTTATTTTATTATGATCTTAAATAACAAACAAAAAGAAGCTGTAGAATATATTGATGGTCCTTGTCTTGTTATAGCTGGAGCGGGATCAGGTAAAACAAGAGTAATCACAGAAAAAATTGTTCATCTAATAAAGAACTGTGGATACAACTCTAAAAATATATACGCTTTGACATTTACTAATAAAGCTGCGAAAGAGATGAAGGAACGAGCATCTTTGTCTCTATCTCCAGAATATTCTCGATACTTACATATTTCTACTTTTCATTCATTGTGCTTAGATATTCTGAAAGAGGAATATATTGCTCTTAATTTAAAAAGAAATTTTACACTTATAGATGAGCATGACCAAATTAATATAATGATTGAGGTTTTAGAGAAGTTATATAAAGATAAGAATCTAGAAAGAGATGAGTTAAAAGATAAAGCTAAGTATTGGTTAAACTTAATTAGTAATTGTAAAAATAAACAAAAGTTTGCAGAAGATATTGAAATAGTTGTTGATGATGATTGGTTACTTAAGAATATATACTCAGAATATGAGATTTTATTAAGATCGTATAATTCACTTGATTTTGATGATTTAATATTATTTGTGTGTCACTTGTTTAAGGTTAACAGAGATATTCTATCTAAATGGAGAGATAGGATAAAATATTTACTTGTGGACGAGTATCAAGACACAAATACAAGTCAGTACTTGTTGATAAAACAAATTGTAGCAAAACATGGAAAATTTACTGTTGTAGGCGATGATGATCAATCTATTTATGCTTGGCGTGGAGCATGTCCAGAAAATATAGGATTACTTCAAACAGATTTTCCTTCATTAAGAGTAATTATGCTTGAGCAAAATTACCGTTCAAAAGGAAGAATATTAAATTGTGCAAATAAATTGATTGAAAACAATAATCATATATTCCAAAAGAATTTGTTTTCTCAAATGGATTATGGAAAAAAAATTAAGGTAATTGAAATACCTACTTCTGTTCAAGAAGGTAAAAAGGTTGTTGCAGACCTTATGGCTCATCATTATATTCATTCAACATCATATAACGACTATGCCATTCTCTATCGAAGCAATCACCAATCAAAAGAAATTCAAAAAGCTTTATTAGAAAGTAATATTCCTTTTAAAGTTATAGGTGATATTAGTTTCTTTAGTCAATCAGAGATTAAAGACATGATGAGTTATTTAAGAATAATTTCAAATGATGAGGATGATAAAGCATTTTTAAGAATTGTTAATATACCGAGACGTTCAGTAGGTGCTAAAACTATCCAGAAATTACAAGAATATGCAATATTAAGAAATGAATCTTTATTTCAAGCTAGTTTAAGTTGTTGCTATTCCGATAAATTTAAATCAAGAGAAATTAATACATTACTTGAGTTCTCTAATTTAATTCAAACTATTCGAGACGAATTAAAATTAAGGACCTCTGAAAAATTAGAAGAATACATTAAAAATCTATCACATAAGATTGGGTATGATAATTGGATTGTAGAGACTTCTGCAAGCGAAAAAAACGCTTTTATGAGGCAAGAAAACGTTAATACATTACTAGGATGGATTGTAAATAGTGTAATGGGAACAAAAGATTTAGATCCTATTACATTTGAAGAAGCTGTTAGAAAATTATCAACAAGAGAAATGCTAGATAGAAATGAACAAGATTTTGAATTAGAAGAAGTTCAACTACTTACTCTTCATTCATCAAAAGGGCTTGAATTTCCATATGTTTATATAATTGGTGTGGAGGAAGGTATTCTACCACATCAAAATAGTATTGATATTGGAGATATAGAAGAAGAACGAAGATTAGCTTACGTTGGTATTACTAGAGCAAAAAGTGAACTTGTTCTTACTTACTGTGCTGAAAGAAATAAAAAGGATAAAAAGAAAAATACAATCGAACCAAGTAGGTTCTTGTTTGAACTTCCTAAAGAGGATTTGGATTGGGTTAATTCATCTATTGTAAAAAGAGATGAAGAGGAAGAAGAAAAGCATAAAAAAGAAATGTTAGATGCAATCTTTGATTTATTAAATAACAGCTAAAAAAATCCCCACAAATGGAGTGACCCCCATAAGTTGAACAAATAAAACTTATGCTTATTCTAAGGCTGAATTTCTTACTTCACAAGGAGTTCGGCCTTTTAATTTTTTCTGTATTCTATCATTGTTGTAATAATAGATATATTTCTCC
>JAXJQF010000062.1:0-36397 GCA_036311285.1 Ruminobacter sp.
AAGTTCTTCCTGTTCTTATCTCGTCCACACCTTTTCTTTCAGATATAAGAACTTTTGCTCCTAAAGCTTTTACAACCTCAGCAATCTTTTTCCCAATAGCGCCATATCCTATAATTCCAACTGTTGCAGAAGACAACTCGACTGTTGGAAAATTATTACATAAACAAAAGCTACTAGACCTTCCCCAATCACCATTACGAACATCTCTATCAGATTTTGAAATCTTATTTGTTAAAGCTAACATTAAAGATAACGTATGCTGCACAACAGAGTTAATTCCATAAGCAACACAATTCTGTACTCTAATACCCAAGTTTTCAGCATCCTCATGACAAATATTATTAGTTCCTGTGGCTGATACTAAAATTAAACTAATATTGGAGTTTAGATTTGACTTATTTAATTTAACTTTGTTTGTAATAACAATATCGGCATCCTTTATTTGTTCTCTTACAACATTTGATATTTTCTCTTCAGAACTATAATTTTTTAAGTTAAGATTTCTGCAAAAAATAACTTCATCACTCTCATCATAAAGACTTTTTAAATAGTGACGGTTATTTTCAATACAGTTTTCATCATCACAATCCTCAAATAAAGTCTCAATATCTAAAGCCACTATTTTCATAAAGAATCTCCAATATTTATCATTTTAAAATGTCATTGTTTCAATATACACTATTGTTCTTAACGTTTTACATTTTTATGCTCAATTAGATTGCAATAATAAGCTGTAATGTTAATTTTTTTGATAAAATTAAAATTATTATTTCTATAAAACATTCAATAATTTAAATTGTATATAACCAAACACTAATTACTCCTTAACAAATCGTATGAAAAAATTTTTATCGTCCTTTTTTACTTCATTTTTCTATGTAGTTCTACTGAGTGCTTGTAGTACTGTTGCCCCATATAAAAATGAAAAAACAATAACCTCTATTGATATCAATAAAGGTTATAGACCTAAAACGTCAATAAAAAAAGGAGACGATAATAACAACTTAATTGTTTTAATGTTCTCTGGTGGAGGAAGTAGAGCAGCTGCATTAGGGTATGGAGTATTAGAAGAATTATCTAACACATATATAACGGTTAACTCTCAAAAGAAGAGCATCGCTGATAACATTGACTTAGTATTTGGAGTTTCAGGAGGTTCAATATTAGCAGCATACTTTTCTCTACATGGTTCTGAAACAGTACCTAATTTTGATAAAAATTTTTTACAACGTGATTTTCAAAATCAACTAATAGATAAATTTTTATCAATTGGCAATTGGCCAAAACTTATGAGTGACCAATATGGTAGAGGTGATTTATTACAAGAAGAATTAAACAACACGTTATTCCACCATGCAACGTTTCACGATCTCGAATATAACCGAAAAGGACCATATGCAATAATATCTGCAACCGACATGTCTATAGGTCAAAAAATTCTTTTTACCCAGGATTTCTTTGATATGCTTTGTATAGATCTAGGAGAAACAGAAATAGCAAGAGCCGTTGCTTCATCTAGTTCAGTACCACTAATCTTCGCACCAATAACATATAACAACAATGCAGGAAACTGTGGTTTCTCTTTTGATAATCTAATGAGCAGAAAACTTTCAAATAAAACTCTTAATACTAATAGCCTAAAGTCTAAAAACATAAATGACGCAAGAGAAATCTTTAATCTATACCAAGACAGTAAAGCCAGGCCATATATCCATCTTGTTGACGGAGGTTTAACAGATAATCTTGGATTATCAACCTTATTAGACCCATATGACATTAGTAATTTCGATTCTATGTACGAAAAAGCAAGAACTGAAGGATTTAAAAATATCATTATAATTAACGTTAATGCTCAAAACAAAATTAAATCCAATATAGATTCAACAGCCAACATCCCTGATTCCTTTGAAGCTATAAATGCAGTTATCAATGTTCCAATTGATATTTATAGTGCTAACTCTATTAAAAGATTTAGGCAGTTTGTTGACGAATGGGAAGAATTTTCAAAAGACAAGGAAGACAAAATTGAATTTAAGTTTGTAAGTATTGCTTTGAAAGACTTAAAGGACCAAACGTTAAGAGATGAAGTTTTAAACATTTCAACATCATTCTTTATTCCTAAAAAAGATGTATTAAAACTTAAAAGAGCTGCAACCATTCTTCTTGAAAATTCAGATGAATACAAAGATGTGATTAAACTTCTAAAAGCTACTAAGGAATACAAATACATCTCTGACTATAATTAACTATAAACAAGAGCCATAACGATTCATGACTCTTGTTACTTAATTTTAATCAAGATTACACGATTTCTTTGAAACTACCACATAAGCAATTGTACGCTGGTGTGGATCAATAAACTCATGCGCCATATAACTTAACCTTTTAAGTTTCTGAGAAACTCCTAAATCCTGTTTTATACGCTCACAAGTCTTTTTCGTAATCAATGCTTCTCTTTGTTTTCTTTCGTATCTCAAAAATTCATTTAATGTTCTCCCTTGCACTAAATATGTATAGACATATGAAATACCTGCATCTTTTCTAACATCCAAAATAATAATATCGTCATTATATTTTTTATTAGCTGATACACTTTTTAATAAATCAACCATTTGGTTAAGTTCTTTATATGTAAATAATCTATTATTCTTACTTTGATATTGTCTTCTTTTTTCTTCAAACTTATTTCTTTGTTCTTCAATTTTTTTTCTTCGTTCTTCCATTATTTTTCTTTTTTCTTCAAATTTTTGGCTCACGCTTCTCTGTTGTTTATATTCTTCCACATTTCTAGCTCTAGCTATCGCACCAACATCAAACCTAACATCAGTTTCAATATTTGTATCAATAGTTATAGTTGGCTTTAATTGTTCATTATCTTTAGCAGTAGCTAATTGTTCTTCACTTTGAACTAATACCTCTTCTTCTACAATCTTAGGAGAACTATTTTTCTCTTCTATAGAAGGTTCAATTTTAGAATCTTTAAGCTCCTCATTTGGTTCTGAAAAGTTGTTATCTACATTCTCTTGAACTAATGCATTATCATTAAACTCTGTTTCGTTTGTAACAACTTCTTTAGCTTCTGTTTCATTTACAACAACTTCATTAGTTTCAGTTTCATTTGCAACAACTTCTTTAACTTCTGTTTCGTTTACAGCAACTTCATTAGTTTCAGTTTCATTTGCAACTACTTCATTAGCTTCTGTTTCATTTACTACAATTTCTTTAGCTTCTGTTTCATTTGCAACAACTTCTTTAGCTTCTGTTTCATTTGCAACAACTTCATTAGATTCAATTTTACTTGGTTGAATTATTTCCTTTACTTCTTTTTTATCATTAGTCTTATCTGTATCGTTAAAATCTTTTGTAATTTCAGACTTTAATGATGTTTTTTCTAATGAAGACTCTTTCGTGTTTGAATCAGTAACTACTGTAACACTTTGAGTAGTAATTTCGTTTGCATCTGTATTTTTATTTTCTAAAGAAGTAAATGAGGTAATTATTAAATAAATACCGAGTCCTAAACCACCTAAGATTACTAATATAAATAGAACAGGAATTAAAATAAAAGCAATGTTAGAATTGTTTTTGTCAGAACCGTTATTATTAAGTTGTACCATTTTGTTATTCCGTGTTTTTAAATTTTATTTTTATAGCAGTATGATTTTGTATATCTAATAGTTTCGTAAATTATACAAAGAAATAGTGCACAAAAACAATACAATCATTTTTTCAAATTGCCAAAGACAAAATAAATTAATAGAACACATTAGGACAAGATTCGCCAACAACTCTACATCCTAGTTCAAAAACCTTGTTCATACTATTTACAAAATGAATACTAAAGCCTGACATAACAAGCTTTAATACAATGATCCCACATACTAAGCTCACTGCAAACCCCATACTAAAGATGTTTAACTGAGGAGCAGCTCTAGTTAAAACACCAAAAGTAAAGTTAACAAGCAACATTGCACATATAGAGCTTATTGATAATGAAAGTGCAATATAAAACATAACACTCCCAAATTTAGCAATCTCTACGAATGGAATATCAAATAATCCATTCATTCCGATTGGTAAAGCCGTAAAACTCATATGTATTAGATAAAACACTGCTATATGTCCGTCCACCTGAAAAAACATCAACATAGTAAGTACAGTAAAAAATTGACCTACAACTGGGGTATTCGAACCAGAAACTGGATCAACTAATGAAGCAAAACCCAGACCTGTTTGCATAGCAATAACCTGACCTGCTATTACAAAAATTTGAGATATAAACTGAGTTATAAATCCGAGCATTATCCCTATTAACATTTGATAGCCAACTAGAACAAAATAAGTAGGTGATAATAAATATATATCCTGAGACAATGGTGGAATTGTAGGAACCATTACTATTGTTACAGCAATAGCTAATCCTAATTTTACAACAGGAGGGACACTACCTGAACCAAATGCCATCATCGACATTATACATGCAGATATACGCACAAATGGTAAAGAATAATTAGCAATAATACTTAAGAGTAATGCTTCACTAAATATCATTATATTACCCAATTACTTGAGGCATTAAGTCTATTAAATGAGTAAAAAAACTCATCAGTTTTTCTAAGCCCCAATGAGCTCCTAGCGCCAATGCTGCCACTGTTATTAGTAATCTTGGTAAAAAGCTTAAGGTCTGTTCATTGATACTAGTTGCCGCCTGAAATACAGCTACTACTAAACCGATGAACAACGATGGCAAAATTGAAGCTGCTACTAATATTGCAACAAGCTCCAAAGCTTCTCTAACAATATCAACAAAAACTTCAGCTTCCATTAGCCAACTCCAATACCAAAGCTATTGACTAAACTACCCATAATCAATGCCCAACCATCGACAAGTACAAACAACATTATCTTAAATGGCATAGATACAATCATTGGAGAAAGCATCATCATACCCATAGCCATTAATATACTAGCAACTACAAGATCAATAATTAAGAATGGTAAAAATAGCATAAATCCCATTTGGAATGCAGTCTTTAATTCACTAACAATAAAAGAAGGAATCAACACCTTCATTGATACATTCTCTTCCTTATCATACTTCTCATTAGCAAATTCAGCAAAAGCAGCAATATCACTCTTTCTTGTTTGAGACAGCATAAACTTATGCAAAGGCTTTTGAGCTAACTCAAATCCTTCTTTAGCTGTAATTTTATTATCTAAATATGGTTGTAAAGCTGTATCATTTATCTCATTTAAAACAGGACTCATAATAAAGAAAGACAAGAACAACGCTAAACCAATAATAATTTGATTTGAAGGTGTAGTTTGTAAACCGATCGCTTGACGCAATATTGCAAGCACTACAACTATTCTGGTGAAGCTTGTCATCATAATAATAATTGCAGGTAAAAAGCTTAATGCTGTCATTACAATTAAGATTTGTAATGTCACAGAGTAGTCAGTTGAACCATCTGAATTAGGTACAGCCTTAAATGCATTTAAAGACAATTCTTCAGCATTTGCAAAAGTTGGTATCAATACAAACAGTAACGAAATTCCTAAAACAGAGATAAGACGTCTTAGCACATTACTCATAACTAATTATCCTCCTTACTTTCGCAAGACTTATTACTCGAAGTATTTTCTTTTACTTTGTTAAGCACATTCTGAAAATCATTTTTATTAGAGTCTGAAGATGATTTATCATCTGTTGCTTTTTCTGAACTACCTTTATCAATAGAAATAGAGCTAGCTCCATTTTTATTTAAAGTATATAGATATGAAATATTATTTGGTGTTACACCAACTAATATCTCATCATCACCAGCTTTTAATAAAACAATCTTCTCTTTTGTGCCAACAGCAACTGTTGATAAAACTCTAAATTTATCTGCTTGTGTTAAACTTGGTACAAGTTTAAATTTTTTTAAAAGATATGATAGCGCATAGATAAGTGCCACAATACCGATAGTACAAATAATCATCCAACTTAAACTTGATGAAGCTGCTCCAACAGAATTTGATATATTAGTAGTTGAGACACTAGACGAAAAATTCTGCATACTATTTGCTGCCAATTCATCAGCAGCATATGCAGAATTTATAAATAACATAATTAAACAATAAATTTTTTTCATAAGGTTTTATTCTTAAATAGAAAAAACTACTTAAGTTTCTTAATTCTTTCAATCTGGCTTATTACGTCTGTTAAACGGATACCAAACTTATCATTTACAACCACTACTTCACCATGAGCAATTAGAGTACCATTTACTAATACGTCTAACGGTTCACCTGCAACTCTTTCTAATTCAACAACAGAACCTTGGTTTAATTGTAATAGGTTACGTATACTAATTTGTGAACGGCCAACCTCCATGGTAATCGTTACCGGGATATCCATGATTGTATCAAGTTTAGCCTTTTCTTCATCTAATGGAGGCTCTTGTGTTGGCTCAAATTCTTCTAATTCAGCATTTTTAGGAGTACCGTCTAAATCCACTGAAGCACCATTTTCAGCAGCACTCCAAACATCTTCCATATCACCCATAATTAACTCCTATATATCTTTACTTCTAATCTTTAAAAATCATCTGCTGATTTATCAATACGTCTACCACGACTCATTAATACTAAATCGGTCTTCATCGACTCTGGACGTTTTAGCTTTTCGGTTACCTTAATTGCATACTTGTCTTTAGTTCTACCAAGTTTTGCATGAAATGTTGGTAACTCTTCTACATAAACTAACGCTTCATCAGGCATTTCAACTGGAATAATTGTGCCTTCCTTTAGCTCAGCAATATCTTTTAATGAAAGTTGTGTTTCTAATAAACGGACACTCATCTCTACATCAACATCCATTATTTCTTCTTTTAAAGCCTTACTCCATCTAACGTCTGCATCTCCTTTATCACTTTGAACACCTGCGTCCAATAATTCTCTAATAGGTTCAACCATTGAGTAAGGGAATGCAACGTGGAAATCACCGCCACCGCCATCTAATTCAATATGGAATGAGTTTATAACCACAACTTCAGTCGGGCTAACGATATTAGCCATCGCAGGGTTAACTTCACTATCCAAATATTCAAATTCAACATCCATTACAGGAGCCCAAGCTTCTGTATAATCTTCAAATATTATCTTTAATAACATCTGAATAATTCTACGTTCTGTTGGTGTAAATTCACGACCTTCGATCTTCGCATGATACTTTCCATCTCCACCAAAAAAGTTTTCTACTAATATGAAAACTAATCTAGCTTCCATGGTAATTAAGGCAGTACCCTTTAACGGCTTAAATCTAACCATGTTCAAACTTGTTGGTACGAACAAGGTATGAACATATTCACCAAATTTAAGCATTTGCACACCATTAATTGATACTTCCGCTGTTCTACGCATCATATTAAACATACTGATACGTAAATGACGTGCAAAACGTTCATTTACCAATTCCAATGTAGGCATACGCCCACGAACAATTCTGTCTTGTGCGGCAAAGTCAAAACGAGCAACACCATTCTCCCCCGATTCTTTAACGGGTTCGTCCTGCTCTACATCATCAACACCATGCAACAGGGCATCAATTTCGTCCTGACTTAAGATATCTGTCACTTTCTAATAACCTCTAAATAATGCTTCTAACTATTACTGCATTACAAAATTAATATAATATAACTGGTCAACTACAGGATTACCTGTTTCTTCTTTTAATGCATCACGAATAGCATCTAAACATTTTTGTTTTATAATTTCTCTACCTTCTTGGTTAAGATATAAATCTGAATCGGCTTTTAATAACTGATCATCAATAATACTTGCTATATATAAAATATGCTGTTTCGCTAATTCTGCATCATCGATAGTTTTTGTAGACAATGCCATATGAACCTGCATCATCCTTGTTCTTGTTTTAATATTAACTTGAATTACAAAAGGTGTTTCGAAGGCTAAATAATGTACTTCTGCAGCACTTGGCCCTGGTATACCTGGAACATTTAAAGGTGTATGAGCAACATTTTCTTGTTCTCCACCTCCAAGTAATAAAGCAACAGTTACGCCACCACCTAAAACTAATAGAGAAGCCAGAACTATAATGATAATAATTAGTTTTTTATTACCACTACCTTCTCCATCTAATTTTAATTCCTGTTCAACTGCCATATTAAAACCTTTTCTTTTCTAAAATGATTAAATCATTCTTAAACAATTTTAAATTTTATCAAATAGCTACAATTTTATAAATTATAAACCTTTAAAATACTAATCTATGTCTTATTTATTATAAGATTAAGAGAATTTTATTTAAGAATTAACACCATTCTCTAATCTTATACAAGCATTAACATATAATTTTGAGTTAAACTTTCACTTCTTGAGCAAATGCATTCATCCATTCTTTACTATTATGCATACTCTTAGAGGTTGCTAAAACTTCCTTTCTCCATTCACTATTATTAAATTCTCTATTAGAATTTGTACCAGCATCCTCTGTATTATGGTGAGTTACATTTTGTTCAACTAATTGATAACCAGCATCTTCTAAAGCAGTTTTTAGCTTATCAAAGCTACCACTTAACAACTCCTTAGTTGTAGCATTGTTTACCATAAATGATACTGAAGCATTTTTTGCATCATTTATATCAATCTTTATCTTCATCTTACCTAAATTTTGAGGATTTAATTCCAATTCAACTTGTTGAAGATTTCTAGCTGCCATTT
Source organism: Ruminobacter sp. (assembly GCA_036311285.1). Taxonomy (GTDB): domain Bacteria; phylum Pseudomonadota; class Gammaproteobacteria; order Enterobacterales; family Succinivibrionaceae; genus JAXJQF01. The sequence continues at coordinate 8,728 of JAXJQF010000062.1, forward strand.
CTAAAACTTTGTTAGTAATATTTTGAGCATTTTGACTTTGATTATTAGTTGATAATGGAAGTTTATTATCAAAGAAAGAGAATAAACCGCTAATAGTATTGTTTAAACGACTAGTAATACTTGATGCTGTTGTTGTATTTGTTGCATTTAAAATTGCAGTTCTTTCTGTAGTAGAACTAACATCTACACTACCAAGATCTATACCTTTAGTATCATTACTAACATTAGTCTTCATAGCATTTGATTTAACTACATTTGTAAAAACAGCACCTATATGACTAGCATTAGCCATAATATTATTTGTTTCTGAAATTGTATTAGCTTTATTTGCAACTAAGCCTAAAGTAGTATTTTGAGGCGCGATATTTTCATTCTTTTGATTAATTATAGAACGAGCAACATTTACAACCTCTGACATTGAGTTAGCACTTTGTTCCACAACCTTTGTTCTACCAATAGTTGTAAAAGTATTAATCGAAATATTGTTTTCTAAAGCTAAATCATCTAGACTAAAATTAGTGTTAGTATTTACATGTGGCTTTACATCTAATGACTTAACACTAATGCTACTAACTTCATTGTTACTAACTAAATTCTTCAACATCACTGCTTCCGTTTTAATCGCTGCCTTAGAACTAGTTGCTGTATCTGTTAAAGAAACTGTTACCCCACTATTCTTTGAAGCTAAAGAATTTAAATTATTAGCAAGAGGTGCCCCCTTTGTATCAGCTTGAATCAATGACTCAGCTTTATCACCTAATAAATGACTAGAGTTATTAAAACTCGAAGCATCTGATTTTAATAAATTTGAATTATCAAAAACTACATTTTTATCATTTAATGAGTTTTGAGCAGCTGTCAGATTAGAAGTTAAAGTATTTGATATCACATTATTCTTGTTTGACACCAAAGTATTACTTACACTTTCAGAATCTTTTATTGTCTTTAATAAATCAACTGACTGAGCACCTATAGACACATTTTTTGAACTTGATTTATTATCAGTTAATTTTGTATCTTCCACGATTTTATTACCACTTACATCGTGGTTAAAAACACGCTTTAAACTTGAACTTTTATCTGTTAATTTAGTTCCCTTTATTGCTCCCTCAATTTCATCTTCACTTATCACATAACTAAGTTCTGATTTTGTTGAATTTAATATACTAGCAGACAACTCCTTGTCATCTTTTAATGCAACAAAAGACTTATCAATATAAATTTCCTTTGGAAGATCATTTTGTACTAATGTTTTATCTACAATTAAAGAAGCATCAGGTTTCATATAAGACTTTATATCTGCAGTCTTATTTAATTTAGCTAATACAGTATCAATACCATTCTTTAAATTTAAGACATCAATATCTTGACTATTGCTCACATCATTTGCTGTTGTAGCAATAATGTCTGCAATTTTAATTAAACTATCTTTTGTTGTATCAACTAAATTATTTTCACCAATGATAATACCATTTTCATTAGACTTCATATTATTTACAAAGTCCTTAATGGCTTTAGCAATACGAGTTAAATCGATACCTTGACTATTTAAATCTAAAATTAAATCATCTGTAGTTATGGCATCATCTGATAAAATAGCATTATTACATGCTGAAACAACATTCTTAAGAACTGTTATTTCAGTGTCACTTAAAACTTCATCTAAGCCTGTTTCAGCAATAAAACAATCTAACTCTGCAGTAATAGTTTCAGTAAACTTTTCTTCACATAATTGTAGATCTGCTTCATCTAATTGAACATTTGCTAAAGACATAGAAGGATCATCTGACAACTCATATATATCGTCAAAAATTTTTACATTTTCATCTGCACTTGCTTTAATCTTTTCATCTAAAGACTTAGGTTCTTGTTTATCAGCAACTTTTACCTTATCTTCTTTTAATGAATCTTTATTACAAACACTATTATTTCTGTCATTTACTCTTTTACTAGCAACATTTATCTCCTTTTCTGGCATTTTTTTGCCATCTTGAGCTTCAAATGTTCTAGTTTTGTCATTTTGAGTGTTATATTTTTCAAAAGTTCTATTAAAATCAGATTTAGTACGTGAAACGTTCTTAACGTCTTGTAATATAACACTTTGAGTGTTCATGTTTGATGAAATATTTAGTGTAACATTGTTCATAATTAGATCCTTTTAAGTCAAAATACAGACTATAAATGCAGATTATAGTAACAATTTAGCAATAACTATGCCTACTTTATAAATACAAGGAACTAATGTTAGTTTTTATGATGTATACACCCTTTCACAAAAAGATTATAATACTTAACAGAAAAACAATTTGTTAAATTATCAACAACTGATGGAGTATTCCTATGTGGTTTTTTATCTACGCAGAAGATATCGAAAATTCAAATGAATTAAGAGCAAAAGCTCGTCCTGCTCACTTAGCTCGTTTAGAACAATTAAAGAATGAAAGACGTTTATTATTAGCCGGTCCTCATCCATTGTTTGATGCTGAAAACAATGTTAAAGGCATGTCAGGTTCTACTATCATTGCAAGCTTTGACAATTTAGAAGAGGCTCAAAAATGGGCAAGCGAAGATCCTTATTGGACAGAAGGCGTATTTAAACAAGGTACAGCAATCGTAAAGCCAATGAATATTACGGCTAAGATGGAAAACGCTTCTTTCTAAGAAAAAGCTTGAAACGAAATAAAACTCTTTAAAATAGAATAAGAAGTTAAATTAAATATCTATAAACAAAATGTGCGACCATTGTAGTAATCGCACATTTTTGTTTACCATTAAGCTCTATATTACTTAACAACCTCAAAGAACTTATCAAAATAATCAGGGAATGTCTTTGAACAACACTTAGGGTCATTAATGATTATATCCTCCATAAACGATACTAAACTAAAGCACATTGCCATTCGATGATCGTTATAGGTATCAATAGCTACATTCTTATTTATTTTCTTTGGAGGAATAATTTCTAAATAATCCTCACCTTCCACACATTCAACGCCTAACTTCTTTAACTCTGTAGCCATTGCTGACAATCTATCAGTTTCCTTTACACGCCAATTTGCAATATTTCTGATAACTGTTTTTCCTTCAGCAAAAATAGCGAGAGGAACAACTGTCATTGCCGCATCAGGGATATGATTCAAATCAACATCAACCCCTTTTAATTGAGATTTAGAGCATTCAATATAATCGTCACCAATTTCAACATTAGCCCCCATTTGCTCTAACACTTCTGTGAATTTTACATCACCTTGTAGACAATCCTTACCTACACCTGTTACCTTTACCTTCCCCGCAATTGCACCTGCAGCTAAGAAATAAGAAGCACCTGACGCATCCCCTTCAACCAATATACAACCGCTCTGTGGTGCCACATATTGTTGATTACCTTTAACAATAAATTGCTTATATTCATTACCAACATTTTCAACATCAACACCAAACATCTTCATTAAACTGATTGTTATATAAATATATGGTTTTGATACTAAATCCCCCTTGATATTGATAGTGGTATCACCATCAAATAAAGGAGAAGCCATTAAGAACGCTGTTAAAAATTGACTTGAAACTGTTCCATCTATTTCTACGACACCACCTTTTAAGTTCTTACCATTTATTTTTAATGGTGGATAACCATCGTTCTTAAGATAAGTAACGTCTGCATCAATTTGTCTTAAAGCATCAATTAAATGCTTAATTGGGCGTTCTTCCATTCTTGGTTCACCTGTTAACTCAAAGATACCATTAGAACAAGCTAATACAGCTGTTAATGGTCTCATTGCTGTTCCTGCATTACCTAAGAATATAGATAAAGCCTTATCTGATGAGAATACGCCATTATTCCCCGTAATAACACACTGTGAACCGTCTTCACTTAACTCATATGATATTCCTAAAGCTTTTAAAGCTTCAAGCATTCTTGAAGTGTCGTCGCTCTTCAATAAATTTAAAATTTTGGTCTGACCTTTTGCGATTGACGCTAATAACAAAATACGATTAGATAAGCTCTTAGAACCTGGTAAATTTATTACACCTTGAGCAATATTCTTTTTCTCTAACTTTAACTGTTCCATAAAAATCTTACCTATCTTATAAATTAGACAACCTATTAACGTTACAACTTCTTAAATTCGTTGTATTTTAACAAAAAAAAAGCCCACTAACAAAAATTTGTTAATGGGCTAATGTTATAGGAGTTCTATACCTTAAATCTATTTACAATTTCTGACTGTTCAAATGCGATCTGATCAAGTTGTGAACTAGAATCCTTAATTCTATTCATCGATTCACAATTTTCTTCAGATAATTCACTGATACGAGTAATATTCTTATTAATTTCTCGTGTAGCAATTTCTTGTTCATGAGCTGATTCAACAATTTGAGCTGTCATTGTATCAATAGCCGCAATATTACCCATTATTTCTTCAATAGAGCTATTAGCACGTGAACTTTGTTCTAATGAAGCAGCCATTTCATGGTTACATGATTCAATAACCTCAACAGCCTTAGTAATAGTTGTTCTTAATTGTTCAATAACATCTACGATTTCAGTAGTAGCCTCACTTGTTCTGTTAGCTAGTGTTCTAACTTCATCAGCAACCACCGCAAAACCTCTACCATGTTCTCCAGCACGAGCCGCTTCAATTGCAGCATTTAATGCTAGTAAGTTAGTTTGGTCTGCAATGCCTCTAATTGTTGTAACAACAGAACCGATGTTTTCACCCATTTGATTAACTTGAGTAATAGCTTGAGATGTCTCCTTAAGCTTAGAATCAAGTACGTGAGTTGTAGTGATATTATCACTCATAATACGTCTACTTTCTTCAGATAACTTACCAACATTTGTAACTTCATCTGAAGTTCTTTGAGAAGATTCAACAACCTGAGCAAGAGTTTGTTCTAATTCTGCAGTAGATGTTGCAACCATGAAAGCTTCTTTTCTTTGAACATCTACAGCTTCATTAGAAGCATCAACGATGTTTGCATTAGCTTCTGCAGTCTTCTTTAATAATTCAACTTGATCGATTAACTTAGATACAACCTCTTTAGTTTGACCAATCATTGTATTTAAAGAAGTTCCGATCTTAGAAAACTCATCAGATGCATTATCAACATATGTCTTTGTTAAATCACCACTAGCTGCTTTATCCATGATATTCATTAAGTATTGCATAGGACCTTTTATACTTGCACCTAATGATAAACAAACAAATACAACAATTGAGATAACAATAATTAAACTAATAACAGTAATCTTTAATGCACTGCTAATACTTTCATGTACAGAATCAGAAGCTTCATCCGAGAACTCTTGAGCAACCTTTTGCATACCAGTCAATGCAACTTGCGCTTGCTTAATTAAATCATTTCCTCTATCTGAAACCCTAAATACTTCTTCTTTTTCTAAAGCTAATTCATAACTTCTATAAAAAGCACCAGTTTTTTCTTCACATTCTTTATAAATCGGATTTAAATACATTGTTTCAACATTAAATTCTAATGAAGGAATTTCATAGAATAAATCTTCAAATCTTGTACGTAATGCCTTTATGTTTAATTGATTAGCAAAGAATGAATTTAAAATTTCAACACTCTTTTCTTGTTTAAATGCAGCTGTTAAAGTAGTTTCAACCTTTAACTTTTCAGCAAGGAACAAATTAACTAAACGATCAATATAGCCATCTGCCGCAACAGCCTTAGCATTGTACATTTCCATTGTCATCATATTTAACTTCAACATGATACCATCTTGCAATTCACGCACCTTTATCATGTCATTATAAAAATGAGTTAAAATAGATGGAAGGTTATTAGTACTCTGTAAGTATTCATTTACTTTCTTATCTAAAACATCAATCTTTTGACTAATTTCAGCTGCTTGTTTTGGATTTTCATTTAAAGCAACTAACCCTTTGTAGAATGTCTTTAAATTTTTAACTTCTTCTAACACATTCTTTCTTGTCTTATTAAATTCAGGCAGTGCTAAATTAATTTCATCAGAAGTTCTTAAGCTTAAAATACTTAACAAACTCTGATGGGCTAACATCAATTTAGACTCTATATCAGAAGCTCTTTTCACTAATGGTTGAGCTTCTTTTTCTACTGCACTATAAGAACGATCAATAGATGATTGTAAAATAGTATTCAAAGATCCAGACGCTAAAAAGAACGCTATAACTATAGCAAAAGATATGTAAATTCTTACAATTAAGGATATCTTTCGCAAGCTAAAATTTGCAAATAACTGTTTTAACTTTTCCATAATTTAGAACTCTTATTGTTAAAATTATATTAATTCGTATTTTATAAATTTTAAGTAAAAACAATTAAAAATTATTTACAAATGATCACTATTTATCAAAAAATATAACGTATTGTTCACACTTTAAACAAAATTATATTCAATAAAATCAAAAACTTACAAAACTTTATAAACAAATAACTCGTAATATATTTGTAATAAACTAGAAAACAAAAAAAATTAATTACTTTGAGTTCTTGTTTAATTTTTTGCTCATGTTAGTTTTTTATTATTTATTCTCATTTGAATTTTGTTGTTTTTTTAATTCTTCTCTTATAGCAATTAGCTTCTTTGTTTGTTCGCTAATTTCAAAATCACAGGTATAAACACCTTCTAGAGGTATTGCCTTATAGTGGTATTCAACACTTCTGATAGAGAACTCTTTACGATGATCTTTTCTTATTTGAGTATTAAAGTACCATTGTTTTAATTGAGTTAGCATTATGCTATAGTTATGGTATCTTAAATCGTCCCCAAATATATATATAGCACAATTCATGGCATCATCAAGATGCTGTCTTGTTAATAAAATAGCACTCTTGTTTTTAGGATCTGTTAAGTCCATGTCTAAGATTCTCTGAAATATCTGAGCATGCTGAATCATTACCTTTTCTTCATCTTCAGTTAATTGATTAGCAAATTCCTTCTTCATCTTTTCGGTGATATCATCTCTAATACCATCATTATCATCATCAATTCCACGTAAAGTCATGTCCCACTTAGAAACCTCTTTAGGTTCACCACAGCCCATTAAAGACAATGATACCAAACCTGCTAATAAAGATATTATTACTTTATTACAAATACTCATTTACTAATCAAACTCCTATTTTTTGTTTTTCATTATTTTTCTATGTTTATAATACGAATGATTGTCATTCAACCACAAGTAAACAACATTATACTTTATTTTGTTCTTTTTTAGTTTTTCACACTTTTTGTTTCTTTAATTTTTTCTTATCTGTCTTGAATCCTTTCATCACAATTACAAGAACACCTGTAATCACCAAAAATATACCAAGACCCGTTTTATATGTAACAACTTCTCCAAAAACCAACGCCCCAATAACAACGGCTGTTATTGGTTCTAAGGCACCGATAATAGAGGTTCTAGTTGAACCTATTAGTTTAATAGCTACATTCATTGTTTCTATTGAAAATATTGTCGGCACTATTGCGAGCATACAAACTAAGAACAATTCCTTAGCACTTGATAGAATTTGAAGTTCTAAACCAAAGCTGGAGTTCACATAAAAAACTCCTAAGGTTACAAGCATAATATAAAAGTTTAGTTTCTCAAGCTTAATTGTCTTAACCATTGGTATCTTCTTAACAGCAACAATATATAATGCATAACATAATGCTGATAAAACCACCAACCACACACCTCTGAAATCTATAACTTTATCAGATGTTTCACATAACAAACAAATACCACTAAAACTTAATAGCAATGATACTAAGGTCGTAAACGTAAATTTCTCTTTAAAAAATACAGCCATAATGACTGCAACCATAATTGGGTAAACAAACAACATTGTACAAGCCATTCCAGAATCGATGTAATTAAACGACTCGTACATCAATAAACATGTCATTGAAAAAATAACACCTAAGAACAGCAGTACTCCACCTTGCTTTAATGATATTGCAAGTGACACCTTCTTAAAGCAAAGTACAATAACAGAATAGATAATTACTGAAAATAAATATCTATAAAATAAAACAGAATTTGCTGTTAATCCTAAAGCATATAAAGGCAATGCGAATAATGGATTAGTTGCATAGCAAACTGATGCAATTATTGCCCTTACACTTCCACCTATGTCTCGTTTTCTCATTTTTTATACACCGATATCTTCAATTATTTTAGTTATCTTCTTATACCTTTAGTGTTATTTCGTTCTTTTCTTTTACCATTTAAGTTCGCTTTGCCTTTTGCATTATTAGTGGTTTTATTATTATTCTTATTTTTATTATCTTTGCTACTACAGCTATTATTCTTGCAAGTAGCATTGTTACTTGTTTTAGATAATGAACTTCTTTGACCAAAACTATACCTAGAATCTACAGATGGAGGAACTAAGCACTCTTTACGCATACCAATAAGTTCTGTTAAACCAAGTTCTGTTAACACTTCTCTTATAACCTTATGATTTACCTTATCATGATAGCGTAAAATAGACTTTTGAGTTCTTCTTGCTATTTCACCTTTAGCAGCATAGACAGTTGGCTCAGACTTATTATCAATATATTCATAAGGGTTAAAACCTGTGTGATACATTGTACTTGCTCCAGCCAATGGAGTAGGATAAAAGTTTTGAACCTGATCTAGCTTAAAATCATTGCGCTTCAACCACTGTGCAAGCTTTATCATTGAGTTATAATCCGAACCTGGATGTGATGACATAAAATAAGGTATTAAGTATTGAACCTTCTTAGCGGTAGAACTATAGCTATCAAATAGTTCTTTAAATCTATAGTAAACATCCGTAGAAGGCTTCAGCATTAAAGATAACACTTCCTTCTCTGTATGTTCTGGTGCTATTTTTAAATAACCCCCAACATGATGCATAACTAACTCTTTTATGTATCGTTTATCTAATAGTGCTAAATCAATTCTAACACCTGAGGCTACTAATATTTTTTTAATAAAAGGTAACTCTCTTGCTTTTCTATATAGTGCAATTAAAGGACTATGATCTGTTTCTAGATGTTGACAAGGCTCAGGGTATAAACAAGAAGGTTTACGACATACCTTTCTTGCTTTTTCATTATTACACTGTAGTTTATACATATTGGCTGAAGGACCTCCAAGATCTGAAATCACTCCCGTAAAACCGTCTGTCTTTTCTTTAATTTCTTCTAACTCATTTAAGATAGACTCTTCAGACCTACTTTGAATACGTTTCCCTTCATGAGCAACTATAGAACAGAAACTACAACCTCCAAAACATCCCCTCATAATAGATACTGATGTTTTGATCATTTCATATGCAGGAATTTCCATCCCTTCGTAACTTGGATGTGGAATTCTTGTAAAAGGTAAAGCATAAACATAATCTAATTCATCTGTTGTTAGCACAAAAGATGGAGGATTTATCCATACATAGCGTTCCCCGTGCTTTTGCATTAAAGCTCTTGCACATTCAGGATTAGTTTCATTTATAAAGATATTGTGAGCATGTGCATAAAGCTTTTTATCTTGCTTTACCTTGTCAGCATTTGGTAAAAGTATATATTCAAGCTCATGAGTTTTTACTTTAGGTTTACAAGAAGCAGTGTAATTTATTCTTTCATCAAGTAATTTAAATTTAATAACATTGTTATCGTTATCAGTTTCTAAATCATTTTGAATAAACTCGTTTTCTTTTGAATCTATATTTTTAACCTTTTGACATTGAGGATTATATGGATTTGCATAAGGTTCGATTAACGAAGCTTTAGAAAAACTTCTACTATCGATTCCGACCCAATTAGGTAAAGCGTCATGCACCATGACAGCTGTTCCTCTGATATCCTTAATATTCTTAACACTCTCGCCCATTGATAAACGGTAAGCAATTTCCGCTAAAGGACGCTCACCATTTCCATATACTAATATATCGGCCTTTGAATCTACTAATACAGAGTTTTTAACAGTGTCCGACCAATAATCATAGTGAGCCATACGTCTTAATGAAGCTTCAATACCACCAATAACTACAGGAATGTCCTTAAAAGCTTCTCTTATTCTTTGAGAGTACACTGTAACAGCTCTATCAGGTCTTTTCCCTGCAACATTATTAGGAGTGTAAGCATCATCTGTTCTTATCTTTCTGTCTGCAGTATAGTGATTTATCATTGAATCCATATTTCCAGCATTTACGCCAAAGAATAAATTCGGACGTCCAAGTTTCATAAAATCATCCTTAGAACGCCAATCTGGTTGGGATATCACCCCTACTCTATATCCAAAAGATTCAAGATACCTTCCAACTATTGCTGTACAAAAGCTTGGATGATCAACATACGCATCTCCTGTAACAATAATAATGTCACAGCTATCCCATCCTAGTTCATCCATCTCTTCTCTAGACATTGGAAGAAACTTAGCTGGCACTAAATCTTGCGCCCAAAACTTAGGATAATCTCTTATATCTTCAAACTTTTGTAAATTCATAACAATCACTTAAACGCTGTAAAAAACAAACCTTAGATAAGTTCAAAAACATTAAACTCAGTAGCAAATTTTATCATATATATGGTAAAAATTATAAATTAAGAAAGGCGAAGATAGCGGAAAAGACTAAAAAATATAAAACAAAAAAGGAGCATCCTTGCTCCTATTTTGACATCCTATCAGAGAAAATAAACTCGCAACATCCTTTTGCTTTAAAGAAAAATCCTTTTTTAAGTTTATTTTTATTATAAGTTTATCAATTTAAATTAAAAAAATAACATCTTAAAAATCACATATATTTTTTTACCTACAATTAAATAATCACTAATTATTTAATTAATCCGTTGAAAAACAAAGGTTTTAAAAGCAATGTACTACACAAGTTCCTAAAACTCAAAAAATAATTTTAGTTAATGTAAGACTTCGATATAGATAATTTCCTACAATTTGTTAAGAATTTGTAGATAAAATAAAAAAAGCTCCTACTTATTAAGTAAGAGCTCACAAAACTCCGGTGTCTTTACACCGCAATTGCAACCTAACCTTAGATACACATACACACAATAGGAGCAATCGGACTAAAGGACGGTGAAAGAAAAACTTGACTAGTCTCATCATGAAACAATTTAAATTCTTTCATCTAAGAGCAATTCGAAACATCCTTGTTTCTTCTTTGTCTATGTTTTGTATTCTAAACAATAAAGATCACATATACAATACACATATTTAAGCTTAATTTTTAGTCTTACAAATATTTTTGAAAAATTTTAATAAACCCCTTGTAAACTAAGTTCTTAAACTTTATTGTCTCAATTTTGTAGGAAAAAACTTTAACTATAAGCTTACAAACATATAGCAAATGTCTTACAAGCTGTAAGGTTTTTACTACAGTTTTTTGTAAAAATAATAAATAAAAAATGTACAAAATAACTATTTTTACGTGTTTTAAAAAACAATCAACCTATTCTTGATCAAGTTCACAAAATTATAGATTATATTTCACTTAATTTTTAGTTAATAACTCTGACATAAATCACAGTTTTAAAAACTATAAAATCCTATAAACACTTAAAACATAAAGATATTTATACAATTTTTGTAAGACTTATCATAAATACAACAAGTAAAATCTAAATTGTAATAACTAAATGAAAATAGGTTTTACCTTTGTAAGAATACTTACAGAAGATAAAACCTATTTAGCGGTATTATTTCTAATAACTATTTTCTATTTAATAGTTCTAAATAAAATTTTAGACATACGTTGATAGTTGTAATGCTCTCTTTTTTCTTTTGGAAGATCTTCTATTTCACTTGGAACAAATCCCTTCTCCAAGAAAAAGTGAGCAGATTTAGTTGTTAATACAAAAAGCTTTTCAATTCCTTTTGATTTAGCAATTTCTTCGATCTTGCTAATAAGTTTATTACCTCTATTAGAACCGCGATAATTAGGATGAATTGCAACACATGCTAATTCAGCCACCTTTTCATTTGGATATGGATATAATGCAGCACAAGCTATAACCATGCCGTCTCTCTTAATTACTACATAGTTTTGAATATCCATTTCCAAAACTTCACGAGGTCTATGAACAAGAATACCTGCTTCTTCTAATGGTCTGATTAGTTTCATTAACGAAGCAATATCATTAATAGTTGCACAACTTACCTGTTCAGCACTTTGCTGTACTATCTGAGTACCAATACCATCACGGGTAAATAATTCTTGAATAATTGAACCACTTTGTTCATGAGATACAAGGTGACATCTTTCAATACCTGCCTTACAACAAGCAATAGCAGCCTTTAAGTAACGATACCTGCCATTATGAACATCACTATCAATATTTTGTAAATATCTTGCAGCATCTTCAGGAAACAGCTCAGGGACAACTTCACCTTTATCATCTACAATCATTTCTTCATCAGGACAATAAGTTATTAACTTATCAGCTTTTATAGCAATAGCAACTTCTGCTGCAACTTCTTCACTGTTTATGATAAATGACTCACCACTCACAGAGTATCCTATAGGTGAAATCAACACAATTGAGTTGTTTTCAATATTTCTTCTTATATTTTCGGCATCAACACGACGTACTACACCACTATGCATATAATCAATACCGTCATATACACCAAGAGGTCTTGCTGTTACGAAATTTCCCGAAACTATATTCAATCTACTACCTTGCATTGGAGTGTTTACTAAGCCCATTGAAAGCTTAGCTGTTAAGTCAACTAAAATATGACCACACACTTCCTTAATAACAGAATATGTACTTCTGTCAGCAATTCTTATTCTATTATGAAACTTAGCTTCCAAATGTCGATTACTTAACTCTCTATCGATTTGCTCTCTAGCTCCAAATACTAAAACTAACTTAATACCTAAGCTTTGTAATAAAGCAATATCACCAATGATATCGTTAAGGTACGGACTTTCAACGGTTGAACCATTCAACATGATTACAAATGTAGATCCTCTGTGATGTTTTAAATAAGGACCACAATGTCTAAAAGCTTCAATTAAGGCTGAATCGCTAATTCTGTTCATAAATTACATTCACCAAAATAATTAGAAATAAGAATAAGCGTATAATACAACAATATTTTAGATATGTAAGATATTTTTATAAGTAATAACTCCTAAGAAATTAAAAAACTCTCCTTGAGGAGAGTTTTTGTCAGTCTTTATTGTATACTCCGAGCACACAATATAATAATATTAAGCATCTATACTTTACATAATTCTATATAGAAACTTTTTAATAAAAATTAATCGATACTGTCATCTGATGAATCATATGAACTATCTTCATCTTCACCAGTAGTTGTAAGATTATGAGTCTTCTTAGGAGTTATTTCTAATAAATACTTTCTATAAACCTTAGCGTAGATAGATGTAGGAATACCTTTTCCATAAACTTGTTCAACGAATTCTTTTTCTACATCGTCCTTTGGTTGACGCTTTTCGTTATAAAGCTCTGTCATTGCTGTGCCAGCTTCTTCTAATAAAGTAGCTTCTTTAATTGAAAAACGACCACTTCTACGAATGCCACGGTGAAAATGAACAAAATCATTAAATGGCTTATCTGATTCAAAACTCATATTTGATAGCTCTCTACTTTTTACGAATAAACTTTAAAATATTATTTATTATAGCATGATTTTATATCCTTATATCAATATTTTGATTTTATAACTCTCTTTTACATTAGTTGCTTTGGTAAATTTTATTGCATAAAACTTTCTTAATATAGATTAGTCATAAGAATATTACTTACATTTTGTAAGACAATTGCCATATAAACATAATACATTTACAGTATTTTTAAATACCGTTTTTTAGAAAATTTCTTTTAAACTCCTTGTTTTTCAAAGCATTTAAAATATAACAAAATGTAAGCATTCTTAAAAAGTTAAAAAAAACGATTATTGTTATTAGCCAACTAAAAAGGTATCTTTATAATATGACTTGTACAGACAAGATGTCTAAAAATCTCAGGATGAGATTTACAGTCTTCTGAACATGAGGTTCGTTCCAATTAGCTCAGGATGAGCATTTTATGTGGGGATTTCAGAATTGAAATTCCCACTCCATCTTTAGAAAAAAAACAAAATCAAACATTAGTAAAAAAAACACATTCTTTTCACAATTTGTAGCTACTTTTATAAACATACGTGATTTTAATCTAACTTTTTAACAATCATTATTTAAATATTCGTATTTTTATATTAATTTGCACAACCGTTAGCACAAAAACATGAAGTTTTTACAAAAATAAATATAAGAATATTAAATTCTTTAAAATAAAGTGTTTAACCTACGATTTAAGATAGGATGTCACTTTTATAGTGAAATGGATGCACAACATTGTACGGGAGGCGTACAGTTTATTCCCTCCCTATTATTTTAATTTTTAAAGTTAAAACAAAACATTCTGTGCATCCTAAAAAATGCTTAATAAATCCAAAAAAAGTCTTCGTTGCAAGAAACATAAAGACTTATCAAAATTGTAATCATTTTCAACAATCTAAAAGAATTCATATCTATTTGAAAATTTAAATTTTTTATAAAAAATAATTTGACATTCAAAATAAAAAAATGTATTTTTGTCACAATTCTTTTATATCAAAGAACCAGAAGAGGCGCTCTTCTTAGATATTTGTAAAAGTTACATGCTTAATATACTTTACAAAGAAGGAGTGAAGAGCCGAGGCAGAACAACGATAGCATTAAGTTCTTCTGTCGGCTATGAAGGCTGAATCCTTCAGGCTGTCACACTTAAGGTGAAGTGCTTCTGGCGGAAAAATATATCTATCTGTTTTAGATCCCCCGCCTTTATTCTCTTTTCCTTAGGTAACTCAAACCAATTTATAGTTATTTTAGGAGTTCAAAATGACCCAAGTTTGCGTTGCCAAGTTCGGTGGTACTAGCGTAGCTAATTACCAAGCAATGTGCAATTGTGCAAAAGTAGTTACTAGCAATCCTAACACAAAGTTAGTAGTTTTAAGTGCTAGTGCAGGCGTAACAAATTTATTAGTTGAATTAGCTTCAGGAAACTTAGATAAAGCAACTATCGAAGAAAGAATGGGCAAATTATGTGATATTCAATTTTCAATCTTAAACGACTTAGGTCGTCCAGCTGAAATCACAGCTGAAATTGAAAAGTTATTACATGAAATTAGAGATTTAGCAAATCACGCTTTAATTGAACATGATGATGCTTTAACTGACCGTATCGTTTCATACGGTGAAATCATGTCTACAAAGCTATTTACAGAAGTTTTAAAGAAATTAGGTCACAAGTCTCAATGGTTTGACGTACGTTCAGTAATGCGTACAGACAGCCGTTTTGGTAAAGCTACTCCAATCTTAGAAGTATTAAGTTCTTCTGCAAAAGAAAAATTAGCTCCACTTGTACAAGAAAGCATTGTTGTAACTCAAGGTTTCATTGGTTCTAACGCAATGGGACAAACAACAACATTAGGTAGAGGTGGTTCAGACTATTCTGCTGCTTTGTTAGGTGAAGCATTACCTAACTGTGCAGCTATCCAAATTTGGACAGACGTTCCAGGTATCTACACTACAGACCCAAGATTAGTACCAGAAGCACACGCTATCCCAGAAATTTCATTCTCAGAAGCTGCGGAAATGGCTACATTTGGTGCTAAAGTTCTTCACCCTGCTACAATTTTCCCTGCAGTGCGTAGAGACATCCCTGTATTCGTAGGTTCTTCAAAACAACCTGAATTAGGTGGTACATGGGTACGTTCTAAGACTAATTCTAGACCAACATTTAGAGCTGTTGCGTTACGTCGTAACCAAATTTTATTAACATTACAAAGCCCTAACATGATCGGTGCTTGTGGTTTCTTAGCTAATATCTTCAGTATCTTCGCTAAGTACGGTATCTCTGTTGACTTAATCACAACATCAGAAGTTAGTGTATCATTAACTATCGATTACACTGGTAGCCAATCAAACGGTCAATCAGTATTAAACGAAAAGTTATTAGAAGAATTAAAAGCATTCTGTAAGGTTCGTATCGACGAAGGTTTAGCTCTAATTGCTTTAATCGGTAACGGCATGAGCCAAGTAAGTGGTACTGGTGCAGCAGTGTTCTCATCAATTTGTGATGTTAACATTAGAATGATTTGCTACGGTGCAAGTTCACACAACTTATGTTTCTTAGTGAATGAAGACCAAGCAGAACAAACTATCAAGCAATTACACCATAAATTACTTGAAGCTTGTCCAGAAATCATTAAGTAACAAACAACTAATACATGGGAATTTAACTAATAAATACTAATACATAGAACAACACGACAACACAACTTTCATTTTTAATTAGTTAAATTCCAAGACAAACTATCGGAATACAAAATAAGCTCAAATATAATATTTGAGCTTATTTATTTGTGGATACTAAACAATACATTCAACATCCACATTTTCTCTCTGTGAACGTTTCTCTATACTTCAACCTAAATTTAGCTTAACGCTTTAAGTTAAAATACGTTCAATATATTACACATTAGTATATATACTTGAAGTCGTATTGACTATAGACAACCTTGTTCTAATAATCATATCATTTTAACTTGGTTGTATATTCTTAACGACTTCAAACAATAAATCTTTATTCTTTATTTTAAATAATTCTAATTAAATTACGTATAAAATAAAAAAGGCTACACGAGGTAGCCTTTCCTATAATAATTATAAATTATTCTCTAGATTGTAGCTTCATAAACAACTTTAATAATTCAATATACAACCAAACTAAAGTTGCTAATAAGCCCATACCACAAACCCATTCCATATCTTTGCTTGCTCTACCATGTAGCTGTGCAATGTTGTCAAAATCTAATAATAAGAATAATGCACCTAAGCAAACAGCAAAAATAGAAATACCATAGCTTATTACTGATTGGTTTTCTACATTTAATACAGCAATACCATTACCAAACAATGATAAGATCATGTTCGCTAATAAGAAAACAATATATCCAATAGCACAAGCGATAACAAATGATTTCAACTTCTGCGTTACCTTAAAGAAGCCATAAGAGAAACCTACAAACATTACTCCAGCAATCGCAAAAGTAGAAATTAAAGCTTGTAAAGCAACACCAGGGAATTTAACTTCAGCAATTACAGAAAACGCACCTAGAACAATACCTTCAGCGATAGCGTAAACTGGAGCACAAATCTTAGCAATCTTTGGAACAAATAAACCTACAAAGTAAGCTATAAGACCAACAATAGAAGCAACACCAATGTAAACGCCACTACCTGCAATTGAAACTGAACCGCTTCTTTGGTAATTTTCAATAATACTTTCAAGTAAATTACCGTACATTACAAAACCAGTAATTAAACATAAAAGAATTAACATTGCTGATTTCTTTGCAGTTCCTTCAAGAGTCATTATTTGACCTTTACTCATTGCAACTGAATCACTGTGTGAAACAATTGAATTTTCACTAAGCATCGGATTAGTTGAACTAAATTTCATTTTTTATATCCCTTTATTAAAATTTATACTACAACTCGATTATAACATAACAAATAACAAACAATTAAACTTTTATTTAATCTTTTCTTGAAAAAATTTCACGCACTTTTTCTAAATCCTCAGCTGTATCAACTCCTACTAAAGGATCTTCAATCGCGAAATCTACTGCTATTTTCTTTCCGTAGTAAAGAACACGTAATTGCTCTAAGCATTCGATATCTTCTAAGGCACAAGGCTCCATATTGATATATTCCTTTATGAATTTTGCTCTATAACCATAGATACCAATATGTCTTGCATGGCCTAGTTTTGCACTCTTATCACCATTTCTAAAATTGTTTCTTTCAAATGGAATAGGAGCTCTACTAAAGTAAATAGCTTCCTTATAAGCATTCAT
The DNA here is from genome assembly GCA_036311285.1 of Ruminobacter sp. Lineage (GTDB taxonomy): Bacteria > Pseudomonadota > Gammaproteobacteria > Enterobacterales > Succinivibrionaceae > JAXJQF01. The sequence goes on from JAXJQF010000062.1 coordinate 26,616, forward strand.
AATTACTTTTACACAATTTAAATCAAAAACTTCTTCCCCTTCAATTGGTACACAAAGTGTAGACATCGGGGCGTTAGTTTCTTCTAATAATTTTGCTGTTTGTTCAATATTAGCTGGTGGAATCAAAGGTTCATCACCTTGAACGTTAACCACTATTTCATCATCAGCTAAATTTAATTTTGTAACAACTTCTGCAATTCTTTCTGTTCCTGAATTGTGCTCATTAGAAGTCATACACACTTCTAAATTTAATTCCTTACATACTTTTTCTATACGTTCATCATCTGTTGCAACAACTACTCTAGTTGCACCTGACTTTAAAGCTTGCTCTGCTACTCTTACAATCATTGGCTTACCACAAATATCCATTATTGGCTTACCTGGTAAACGAGAAGAAGAATAACGTGCTGGAATAACTACTGTATATTTCATACCAATCCTTTAAATTTAGTTTGCTATTTACTTTACTGTAAATCCATTACACTATTATATAATTTTTCTAAAAATTCTCCCGAAATGTTTGCTTCAATACCTACAGCATAAACATTTCTACAATCTGAAAAATCATACTTAACCATATCCTTTTCAGTAATAAACAAAGGTTGTTTATTACTTTTATCCTTAACGTCTTCAATAGAAGTCAATCCATGATCTCCTATTGATATAACTGAATCAACCTTATAACCTAAAGATTCTACAGTATTATAAAATCTGCTTGGATCTCCAATCCCTGCCATCGCACAAACACTACAACCTTTATTTAATGTAATATCATTAGTTTTAGTTAAAGTATAAGGCTCACTAGGTTCTAGCATCATTAGAAACTCGTTGCCCGCAGCAGGACCTCCATTGTTAATGATAAAATCAACATTCTTTAATCTAGACTGCCCTTCTCTTAAAGGACCTGCAGGCATGTAAAAACCATTACCATAGCGTCTCTTCCCATCAACAACAACAATTTCAATATCTCTATTTAACGCATAATGTTGCAATCCATCGTCTGTTATTATCACATCTACCTTATCTTCAAGGTATTTACATGCACGACTTCTTATAGGATCTACTACTACATAGGCATTAGTCTTCTTGAATATTAATAATGGCTCATCACCACATAGATTTGACGTTGAGTTATTTGACACTTCATAAGGAAGACATGGTGGAGTAGCTTTATACCCTCGACTCACAACTCCAACCTTTAAGTTTTTAGACTGTAAATATTTCACTATTGCTATAACAACTGGAGTCTTTCCATTTCCCCCAACAGAAATGTTCCCAACAACTACAATAGGTTTTATACATTTATAGCTTTTTAATACTCCAACCTTAAACAAATTCCTTCTGACATAGGTGATCAAAGCATAAATAAAAGATAAAGGTAAAAACAAATAGCTAAAAACGCTATTGTTATACCATATGTTTGTAAAAAAATTTTCTATTTTACTCATTTGTTATTCAGTCTAAAAAGCCAATAATATGAATTATGCATAAGATTCAATAATGTAATACAAAAAAAATAAATATTACTAAACTCTGCACTTCAACCTATCAAACTATTCTACACAATTTTACATCTTTATTTAAGTAAAACCAAAGAATATACACCATTATTCTTTGGATTTAGACTTTTAATTCTATGAAAGTCTTTTATAACTTGATCAATAATATAACTTCTTTTACTCTTCTTACTAAAGAACCATATGTTATAATATCTTGTAATGTAAATTAGTTAAAATAACTTTAGGTTAACATAATGAATAAGAATCACAAAGGTCTAGATATTCAAAGAAGAACCAATATCAGTGCAAAATGTTCTCATTGTCTTGTTAAACACCTATGTATGTGCGACTCTAATATCTCTAATGATGAAGAACAAGCTTTAGATAAACTAATTTACAGTAAGAAAAATTATCACAAAGGCGATATTATCTACAAAGCAGGTGATGAATTTAAAAACCTATATGCTATCAGAATAGGTTCTGTAAAGATTTATTCAATCAACGAACAAGGTGATGAACAAATTACTTCATTCCATATGTCTGGTGATGTAATTGGATTCGATGCTATTGCGGACAATGAACATCTTTCATTTGCACAAGCCTTAGAATCAACCTCTATTTGTGAAATTCCATTTTTTGATTTCCAGGAACTTAACAAAAACTACCCAGCTCTCAACCTGCGTCTACTAAAGTTAATCAGCCAGGAAATCTCAACTAAGAAAAATCTAATGATGATGATTTCAAAGCAAACAGCTGAACAGCGTCTTGCTTCGTTTCTTCTTCATTTAATCAACAACCTTAAGCAAAGAAAGCTATCTCAAGAACAAATAAAACTAACAATGACTAGATACGAGATAGGGAACTATATATCACTAACTGTAGAAACTATCAGTAGAATACTTACAAAGTTTCAAGAAAATAATATCATAGAGGTTAGTGGTAAATATATAACTATATTAAACCCTAATTCTTTAGAAAAGATTCTGTTATAAGTACATTATTATTTAAATTTCACGCCGTCAATTATACTTTTATTTTGCATTTTGCAAAATAATTTACTACTTGTGATATAAGCCAAATTAAGCTTTGACCTATTATTTTTTCTAAATTTGCACTGCATCACTACTCAACTTATACCTAGTTATCATTTTTAAAATCTTTATTTACGTTTTATTCATATATAGATTTATTTCAAATTTAATACAAATTATTAAGATAAACTCTAAATTAGATATCAGATAACTATAATTACACTGCTACACTATAAAAGAGTTACACCATGGCTACATACAACAATATATTAGTTATTTTAGAACCTCATGTAGAAGGTCAAATAGCACTACAAAGAGCAAAGGAAATCTTAAACTTCTCGCCAACAACCAAGGTTACTGCATTTATTGTGGTATACGATTTTTCATATGACTTAACACAAATACTTTCAATTAACGAACAAAACGAAATTAAGAACACTATTGTAAATGCTGAACAGGAATGGATTGATAAACAACTCGAGGATATTCAAAATGAATATCCATATATTGAACGTAAGGTAATATGGCAAAGAAATACAGAAGAAGCTATTTTAAAAGAGCTTAGTACAAATAAATACGATTTGATCCTAAAATCACCTGAAAAACACAACTTTATCGAATCTTTTATCTTCACTCCAATTGATTGGCGTTTATTGAGAACAACTAATATTCCATTATTATTTCCAAAAGATCACTCATGGCCAGAAAAAGCTAATATACTTATAGGTTTATCCTTTGAAAATAAAGACTCTAAAACTCAAAAGATGCTTAACGTTTTATTGTTTAGAAAAGCGCAACAACTTGCAAAGCTTATAAATGGCAAAATACACCTAGTTAATGCTACAATCCCGATTGTTCCTAGTTTAATATTAAACCTTCCCGATTTCTCTAATGACTTATATAACGATAAGTTATTAGCTCATAACAAGAATCTACTTATGGAATTTGCTCAAAACCATAAAATACCAAAAGAACAATGTCATGTTGCGATTGGGCAAATAGATGAGATTTTACCTGAACTTGCTTATGAAATCGATGCATGTGCTGTGCTTATTGGAAATTATGCTAGAAATGGAATTTCTGCTGCAATAATCGGAAACACATGTGAAAAAATTTTAGATAAAATGAATTGTGATTTATTAGTTGTTAAATCAAGCTAAAGAATATTCCATTTAAATTAGAGGACTTGAAGTTTTCAAAACAAAATCAAGCTATCCCTATAAATCACAACAAATTATCTTATATTTTTATATCGTTCTAATCTATTTAGGACGATTTTTTTCAAAGTCATATCTAGATGTATCTAATAAATGACTTAAGCAAACATCCTTTAAAGCTTTCAACATTATCTCTGAGCGTCCTTTAAACTGTTTATCCCAAGCATTTATCATATCCTTAACCTCTGATCGCATCTTATTTTCAACTAATGCACACATAGATTTTGGAAGTAACGGATAATTTCTAATATTGCTTAACTTTATAATATCCTTCTCACGACAATACGCTAAAGGTCTTATAACAATGTTTTCACCATCATCTGAAAATAACTTTGGAGGCATGGACTTTAGCTTTCCTCCAAAGAATAAATTTAAGAAAAATGTCTCTAGAATATCATCTGCATGATGTCCTAGAGCAATTTTATTTGCATTAAATTGCTTTGCTTTACTATAAATAATACCACGTCTAAGTCTAGAGCATATTGGACAAATACTCTTCCCCTCTTCCATATTACGTTTGATAACACTATATATATCTTCTTTTATAACGTGGTATTCTAACCCGGTTGACTTTAAATAATCTTCAACAATATTGTCCACATAATTTGGAAGGTTTCCATTTACATGAACAGGAATTAAAGTAAAGTTTACTGGGGCACTCCTTTGTAGACTTTGAAGAATTTCTAATAATACATAGCTATCCTTACCGCCAGACATACACACCATTATTCTATCGCCATCTTCAATCATATTGAAGTCTGCAATAGCCTTGCCTGCCATATGTCTTAAACGTTTAACGATTTTATTCGTGTTATATATTTCTTTTTTAGACAATTCTTCAGTCATTTAAGTTATAACCAACGTGAGAAATCTTCTAAAGCAACACCTTGTGGAACGTACCATTTTTTCTTATTTCCATCCCATCTAGCACCTAATACTTTAGCTTCATCTTTTTGAGAGAAAGGAACATTTAAATATGTTACTTCATCTGGATTTACTGGTTTAAAATTATTATAGCTCTTATTAGAGTTTTGATTAGAAAAACTATTTGATGTTTCATTGAAGTTGCTACTATTAAATTGGTTTTGAGCTTCAAAATTGTTATCTAATGTACTAAATTCTTCATTTTGATATGTAGACATTTGTAAACTTTGAGCATTAAACTCTGCTAATGTTGTTTCATCAACGCAGCAATCATTATCATTTGCGTAATCTTCAACACTAATTGTGCTTAGAACTGAATCATCAAAAGGTATATCAAGTTCTGCAAATCCTTTTAAATCTGTGTCTTCAAATAATTCTTCGTTATTTATCATAAATTTCTCCTATTGTTAAAAATACAGATAGTATTAAAAATACTATCTGTATTTCAATCTTAATAATTACCTATTATTCTCTTAATAATGCATTGAAGTCATTCTTTAAACCTTCAATAATACTATTAGAAACATTTGTTATATCTGTATCTTCTAGTGTTCTTTCAGTAGTTTGTAGGATAATACTAAATGCTAAGCTCTTCTTTCCTTCGCCTAAATCAGCACCTACGAATACATCAAATACATTTGCATCAACTACTAATTGACCGCCATGCTTCTTAACAGCTGAAATAATATCAGAAGATTGAACATTGTTATCCACAACAATAGCGAAATCTCTCTTGATTGATGGATACTTTGAAACCTCTGCATATGATGGAATAACTTTAGTTTGTAATGCACTTAACTTTAATTCAAACAAGAAAGCACTGCGCTTTAAGCCTAACTTCTTCTCAATTGATGGATGGATTAATCCAGCATAACCAACTACTTCACCATCCTTCTTTATTTGAGCACTAATTCCAGGATGTAAAGCTGGTATATCACATCTTTCAAATGTGAAAGATTCTAAATTATCAGTAGCAGCAAGTAATGCTTCTACATCCCCCTTCAGGTCATAGAAATCATATGCTCTAGCCTTTCCATACCACTTTGATTCAGAATCAAAACCGTAAATCACACCACCAATCATTTCTTGTTGAAGAATACCATTTTCAGCATTTTCATCAGGAATGAATACTAAACCTGATTCAAATAACTTTAAGCTTGTTACTTGTCTATTAACGTTATAAACAACAGCATTGATTAAACCTGTCCATAATGTAGTTCTCATTGTAGACATATCAGCTGAAATTGGAGATGGTAACTCTATAGCCTTTACATTAGGATTAATAACATTTAAGTTCTTTGGATCAACAAAGCTATATGTAACAACTTCATGATAACCATGGTTAGCTAAAATTGTCTTTAATGCATATGTTGAAACCTTTGCTTCTTCTTGCTTAACCATTCTTAACGGAGCAACAGGGTCTGAGTTAGGTATATTGTTATAACCATAAATACGAGCAATTTCTTCACAGATATCAACTGGAATTGCAATATCATATCTCCAAGATGGACTAGTAACCTTAATTAGAGAATCGTTAATAACTTGAGGATTTAAACCTAAGCGCTCTAAAATATCGATAACTATATCTTTTTCGATTTCGATACCAATTACTTCTTTAACTAAACCTAAATCAAAATCAATTTCGTTTCTTGAAGGTAAATCAGCCTCTGATACAACTTCATTTAAAGGACCTGCTTCACCACCACAAATATCTAAAATAAACTTTGTAGCTCTTTCAATAGCATCACGAGCAATAGTATAATCAACACCTCTTTCAAAACGATGAGAAGCATCTGTTGATAAACCATAGCTACGAGCTCTATTCTTAATTGCTGATGGAGAGAAGAATGCGGATTCTAATACAATATTCTTAGTATTTTCATTAACACCTGAGTTCTTTCCACCAAAGATACCAGCTAAAGCAACTGCACCATTTGCGTCTGCAATTACTAAAGTATCTTCTGTTAATGTAACTTCTTCTCCGCTTAATAAAACAAGCTTTTCATCTTTCTTAGCAAGTCTAACGATAATCTTCTCAGCTAAACAATCCTTATCAAAAGCATGCATTGGTTGACCCAACTCAAGCATTACATAATTAGTTACGTCAACAATTGCATCGATTGAACGAATACCTGCACGACGAAGCTTTTCCTGCATCCAAATAGGACTCTTTTTAGTAATATCTAAATTCTTTATTACTCTTGATATATATCTTGGACAAGCCTTAGGAGCCTCAACTACTACTTCAATCTTATCTTCAATAGAAGCGTCAACAGCATCTATTACAGGGTAAGCAACATCAGTCTTAGTTAACACCCCAAATTCTCTTGCTAAACCTCTGATACTTAAACAATCAGCTCTGTTTGCAGTTAAATCCACTTCAATAGCGTTATCATTTAAACTTAAATAATCATGAAGGTCCATTCCAACAGGAGCATCAGCTGGTAATTCAATGATGCCATTGCTTTCTTCACATAAACCTAATTCTTTAAATGAACAAAGCATACCATTTGAAGGAACACCTCTTAACTTACATGGTTTGATCTTAAAATCACCTGGTAATACAGCACCAACAGTTGCACAAGCTACCTTTAAGCCTTGACGACAATTTGGAGCACCACAAACGATATCTAAAACTTCATCATCGCCAACCTTTACAGTTGTTACATGTAAATGGTCAGAATCTGGATGGTCAACACATGTTAATACTTCACCCACCACTACCTTGGAAAAACTACCACAAACAGGATCAACGGAATCAACTTCTAAACCTGCCATTGTAATAATATCTGACACTTCGTCTGCTGTCATATTGTTAGATACTAATTCATCTAACCATAATTTATTAAATCTCATCTAACTATCTCCTTACTTACCAAATTGCTTTAAAAATCTAAGATCATTTTCAAAGAATGCTCTTAAATCGTTTACACCATAACGAAGCATTGTAAGTCTTTCAACACCTAAGCCGAATGCAAAACCACGGTACTTAGTTGGATCAACACCTACGTTTTCTAAAACCTTAGGGTTAACCATACCACAGCCTAATACTTCTAACCATTTACCGTTCTTACCCATTACGTCAACTTCTGCAGAAGGTTCTGTAAACGGGAAGAATGATGGACGGAAACGTACCTGCAATTCTTCTTCAAAGAAGTTAGTTAAGAAATTATGTAAAATGCCCTTTAATTCAGTAAATGAACTATGTTCATCAATTAATAAACCTTCAACCTGATGGAACATAGGAGTATGAGTCATATCATAATCTGGACGATAAACTCTACCTGGAACGATAATTCTTAAAGGAGGCTTTTGAGTCTCCATAGCTCTGATTTGAACACCAGATGTTTGAGTTCTTAATAATAAATTACTGTTAAAGTAAAATGTATCATGTTCTGAACGAGCAGGATGATCCGGTTCAATACATAAAGCATCAAAATTATGGAAACAATCTTCAATTTCTGGACCTTGAGCAACGCTAAATCCTAAAGCACCAAAGATTTCTTCAATTCTCTTAATCGTTCTTGTACAAGGGTGTAAAGAACCTTCTTCAATCTTACGACCTGGTAAAGTTACATCTACAGCTTCAGCTTCTAATCTAGCTTTTAAAGCTGCTTGTTGCATAGCGTCACGCTTAGCATTTAAAGCATCTAAAACTTTTGTTTTAGCTTCGTTGATAATAGCACCTTGCTTAGGTCTTTCTTCTGCACTTAACTTACCTAAACCTTTCATTAACTCAGTAAAATACCCCTTCTTTCCTAGATATTCTACACGCATATTTTCTAATGCTGTTTCATCAGTAATTTGAGCTACTTGAGCTAGCGCCTTTTGCACAACTTCTGCTAAATTTTCCATATATTCCTCATTTTGCTTCATAATCATATTTGCTTAATACGATGCATAAATACAATTGAATAAAAGCTCAACTTATTCAATTGTATTTACATCACTAAAATGTCATAAAAACATTAACTTTTCTATTAAATGCAAATAAATTAGAAGACATTAAGTCATTCATAAATCAAAAATAAAATTATGTGAATTATACTTGCTTTTTTACCTTAAAACAAATAAATGTAATAGTTTAAATTTATTTTTTCAATATGACAAAAATAGATAATTTTAAAGAAATTATGGGGATTGCTAAAAAATTGTGGGATTGAGATGAAAACACCAAAAGGAAATAATTAACTCAAGTTTCCCACTTGAAAATTTAACTTAAATCCAATTCCTATACGAGGTTGATGCTCTTTTTTTTACAAACTCATGTTGATATTTACAACAAATGAATTTAAAGTAATTGATGTTTTTGAAAACCGGAGGAAAAACACATGAAATTCATTAAATCCGTCCTTCCTTTATTTTTAGCGTTGGGGTTTTTAGCGTTGGGAACTATTGCATATGGAAGTAACAAGGTTTATTCATTTTACGAAGAAGGCTGCAACCTGAACGATGGTGGCAAGTGCTTCATTTTAGGTTCTTTTTACGAAGGACAGGACTATAGCAAGGCTAATACATATTACGGAAAAGCTTGTAACCTGAACGATGGTCGCGGGTGCTTCAATTTAGGTCTTTTATACTATAATGGCAAAGGTGTAAGACAGGACTATAGCAAGGCTAATTCATATTTCGAAAAAGCCTGCAACCTGAACGATGATGCCGGGTGCAACAATTTAGGTCTTTTATACGCTGAAGGCAGAGGTGTAAGACAGGACTATAGCAAGGCTAATTCATATTTCGAAAAAGCCTGCAACCTGAACTATGATGGCGGGTGCTTCAATTTAGGTCATTCATACTATAATGGCGAAGGTGTAAGACAGAACTATAGTAAGGCTAATTCATATTACGAAAAAGCCTGTAACCTGAACAATGGTGGCGGGTGCTTCAATTTAGGTCTTTTTTACGCTGAAGGCAGAGGGGTAAGACAGGACTATAGCAAGGCTAATTCATATCTCGAAAAAGCCTGCAACCTGAACGATGGTGGTGGGTGCTCCAATTTAGGTTTTTTATACTCTCATGGCAAAGGTGTAAGACAGGACTATAGTAAGGCTAATTCATATTACGAAAAAGCCTGCAACCTGAACTATGGTGGCGGGTGCTCCAATTTAGGA
>JAXJQF010000063.1:0-24961 GCA_036311285.1 Ruminobacter sp.
AAACTTAGTTTTATCAACATAATAACTGTTGCTTTCAATTAATTCGTGGAAAATTTCCGCACCTACATTTATAGGCTTCAACATACTAAACCCCACCAAATGAATCTAAAGATTAACATGAACATAAGTCTTTCTTTTTCCTACTGTTTATAAAAAGGCTAATCACAGAAAGACTCTATATATAATAGTCATTATCCCACACCTTACTCAATCGTCAACTGTCAGTATCATTCTTTTTGATAAAAATTAAATGTGCTATTACAAAAAAAATAAATCGACCAAAAATAATAAACTTCTATTCTAAAGCATATAAGTAACGTAATCACAAATAACAAAAATATTACCAATATATTTTTACATACAATATAAACTTATAATAAAAATGCAAATGACAGTAAAAGAAAAAAGATAAAAAAAAATAGGAAAAGTAAACAAAAAAAAAAGAATAAAGAAGAAAACTAAAAGCGAAGGAAGGTTATTACCTTCCTTCCTAATAATTACTATATCTTATTTCTACCAGCAATACTCTTTGATAGTGTATTACCGTCAAGAGAATCTAAATCTCCCCCTACTGGAATACCTCTAGCAAGTTGAGAACAAGGGATATTGTATTTTTCTGCTACACGTTTAATGAAAAATGCTGTTGCGTCACCTTCAACAGTTGGTGCAGTAGCGAGGATAACTTCCTCAATCTTTTCATTTGCAAAAATTGCTTCCAATTTTTCTAAATGAAGTTCTTTTGGTCCTATACCATCTATTGGAGATAGATGACCATGAAGCACAAAGTAACTACCATTAAAATCATGAGTTTGCTCTATGGCAACAACATCAGCAGGATACTCTACAACACATAACACCTTACTATTAACTCTTATAGGATTCGAGCAGATCTCACAATAATCGTTTTCACTATAGATGTTGCAACGTTTACAGTAACCTATATTAGCCATCGCTTTCTCTAAAGTTTTACTTAACTTTAAAGCACGCTGTCTACCATAGTCCAGAAAATAGTACGCTATTCTTTGAGCGCTGCGAGGACCAATACCTGGCATCGCTTGTAAGTCACGTACTAACTCTTCAAATAAAGGACTTATTTTCATATATATTTACCTTATTGTTGTTTTCTAATTAAATTTAAAACGGCATCTTAAAACCAGGTGGTAATTGCATACCGTTAGTAACCTTAGCCATTCTCTTTTCTGAGTATTCTTCGATTTGACGTACTGCATCATTTACAGCAGCTACAACTAAATCTTCTAACATATCCTTATCATCTTCAAAAGCTGCATCTGAAATTTCAACCTTTTCTAAATGATGAGTACCATTCATAGTAGCCTTAACTAAACCACCACCTGATTCACCTGTTGCTACGAATGCTGCTACGTCTTCTTGAGCTTTAGCCATACGTTCTTGCATAACTTGAGCTTGCTTTAGCATGTTTCCCATACCACCGAACATATTGTTGTCCTCTTATGTAAGTTAATAAAAATAAAATTCAACCAACATCTAGTTCATTAACGTTGTAAATCGTACAATGTTACAAAACAACAAACTAAACAAATTATATTTAAATTTGGTCAATAAAAATTACAAACATCATTATAAAGAACAATTTATAAAAAATAAAATAAAAGAACGTAAAACAAGACAAAACAAGACCAAACACTATAGTTGAACAAGCAATAATACAAAACTACAATAAAGCTAAATAATAAGAAGCTAAATAACTAGAATATAAAACCTATTCCATTAAGTAATGCAACTAACTTTTATGTCTCTATTTCTATTTATTAGAACTAACAAATAGAAATAAAAAGCTCCCTTCGGAGCTTTAAATCGATAACTAAGACAGAGCTTACGCTCTTTGGTTAATTAGTTCGTTATTCTAACGAATTCAAAATCGACTAGTAATAAAACAAAATTTGTTTTATTACCAAAAAAACTCTTAATAAAAGATTTTGTTTAAAGAATAAATATCACTATGTTTCTCATTATGTTAATTCATTATGAAGTGAAAACTTATAAAACTTCTTGATAATGAGTAAATGCTCTAACTTTGCTATCTCCATTAAATACTAATGCTATACGTAATAAATCCATATTAGGATAAGTATTTCCATAATCACGTTCTTGTATTTGATTAACTGCCTCTTGAAGCTTAATTTGTGCATCTTTTTCACTTGTGACATATTTAAGTTCAAATACTATTCTTCTATTTTGTATTTCAACCACTAAATCTGCTCTTCCTAAGCAATTTTGTTGTTCAACATAAACTCTATCAGCAAAAGCTGTAAAAAAAGTTTGTAGAGGTAGTCTTAACGAAGCTTCATTACATATAGGATAATTTTCATAACTAACGGATTTAAAAAGAATCTCTAGATTCTCAATAATCTTATCTGCTGTTGAGGTTTTGAAAAAATTAACATTATCAATTTTTCTAACAATATTTCTTCCAAAAATTTTTCGAGACATAAGAGTTGTTAATGCTCGTTTTACTTCTTTGTTAGGAATACCTAATTGTATTGAATAAACATCAAATTTTGAGCATAAAGTTAAGTAACCAGTTTGGTACATCAACACATTGCGATCTATAGACAATAATGAAGTTGGGTTTTTAAAATCATGAGTATCAACAGCGATTTCTCCATCTAATAAAACTTTCAAGTCTACATTATGACTTTCTAAATAATTTTCTAGAATACTCGACACTCCACCATTATCATACCAATAATCCCCGTATTCTAAAAACTGCTTAGAGACCAATGAACTAAAGAAATTATTAACTGACCAAGTAGAAAATACTTTATGTTTATAATATTCATCGAAACAATATCCGTCATACTCTTCTGCAAGTTTATTTAAAACTTCCTCTTTCTGTTCATCACTAACATCTTCTACTTTACAATTGTTTGCATAAGATGCTGTAACGGCTAAATACTCATCGTAAAATTTTCTAATTTCATCTCTTGTAAAACCAACCAATGTAGCAATACTATGAGCATTAGACATATCAACAATATCAGAACCAACAGAAAATATAGCTGTATCCTTCAGTCTTGTAACTCCAGTTACAGCTAAAAATCTTATTTCTTCTTTTCCCTTTAAAATTGCATAAATAGAACGAATACACTCAAGAAAAGATTGATACAAATCAGGATTATTGATATTTGCTGTCATTTGACAATCATATTCATCGATAAGTATTACTATTTTTTTTTGGGCTATGGATAAGGACTCAAATAAATTATCTAAAGCAAAAACTACATTATCTGCTTTTTCATATTCTATATTATTTCTTTTTACAAACTGTTCAATTTTTCTGCAGAAACCTTTATGAAATTCTTCAACATTATTAATGCTAAAACCAAGAAAGTTAAGTCTTAACACGGGGTATTTTTCTTCTGTCCATTTATCATATATCCATGTATCTTTAAAATATGGTTCCACCCCTTCTTCAAATAAGGACGCAATTGTATCAAGGACCAAAGACTTACCAAATCTTCTCGGGCGAGAAAAGAAAACTCTATCAAACTTTAATAAAGAGTAAATTTGTTCAGTTTTATCTACATATATTCTGTTTCTTTCGCTAAAATTTTTAAAGCTAGCACTTTGTCCTATTTCTTTCATTTATTGACTCTTTAGTGTAAAAATATTCTTAAAAACACTCAAATAATTATTATTACTATTTTATCACTAAAATACTAATTTAACAGTAAAATGATTTTATTTTACACTTCATATCCATACATAAAATTTTTACTTACTTAATTAAATATAACAACAGCAACACTTGATAATGACATATCATGAAAGAATAAAGTAATTTCAAGAAATATCTCTATCTTACATCCAATAGTCTTCATTCACTCTTTCTAACCAAAAACAATCATTAAAAAAAAATAAAAAGCTCCCTTCGGAGCTTAAAATCGATAACTAGGACAGAGCTTACGCTCTTTGGTTAATTAGTTCGTTATTCTAAAATTACCACATAATCTTCCTAATGTTAGTTCTTCAACTCTCTTGCCTCAGTAAAACAATAATAGCTATTATCAAGATTAATTCTCATCTTATTAGCAATCACACTAAAAGTCTGATTACTTTGAAGCTCTTGTTTCTTCAACTTCAATCGGTGATTGAAGTATGAAGAAATTAAAGAAGAAGGACATCTAGACAAATTACTATCTTCAACAAAATCAATATTAATCTTTATAGTTCTACCAAGGCCCTTAGATACAGCCTCTTCAACCTTACAAATGTTCTTTTCATCAATCCAAAACTTAAATTCATTAGGAACTCTTAGATTCCAAATATTTTCATCACTTGTTTCTAATCTTTCTCCTTTAACAAGCATCGTATGATAAGACTTATCAACATTGGCTTTAAAGACATCCTTTAAATATGAATCATCAATTAAACCAATAAAATCTGATTCATCTAATATTCTCTTATTACTAATCACAACTTCGTTTGATGGTTTAACTACATTATTATGTAATGCCCAGTTCCCTAATTCAGCTGAAATGTTTCGATCTGTATAGGTATAACTATTTTCCAAATCTGATTCATTATCTGATTCCTCTGAGAATGAAGTAGGAGCAATATAATCTCCCCCGCCACTAGCAATATCAGCTACATCAGAATAACCACTATCATACTCCTCATAGCCTCCAACATTCGAACTTGTTGTATTCGCGCCTCCTACGTACTGTTTTGAAGTACCATTGAAGGATGAACCATTAGTCGAAGCAAATTGTCTAGAAGCTCCTTGAGTATTTACCATCTGTTCAATTGGGAATGGGACATCATCAAATGGAATACCACCTTGAGTATCCTGATAACCTCTATTCCCCGTAATTTGATTATTTGAGTTATTAGTATTATTTGTGTAAGCTCCATTAGTCCTAACAGCTCTAGTATCAACACTATTTACACCTATTTGTTGAACACCTTGATTAGAAGTATTTTGATACATTACACCTTGTTGATTTACAAAGTGGTCATTAGACTTAGCTACACGTTGTTGATTATTTGGTTGTAAAGTTGGAGAAGTAGGATTTGTTACTTGTACATTCTGTGGAGCTACATCATGAGAACCAAATTGACCTTGAGTCATTGCTTGAACACCTGCATTAGCATTTACATTAACATCAATACTAACATTTTGGTGTCCAACTTCACCTGTACCAACTTTACCTAACCATTGATTATCTTGTTGATTTGAAATATTATTTTTTATCAACTCTTTTGCTTGATTACTTGTATCTAATAAAACTTCACCATTTTGCCCTACTACTGGACCAACAGGTCCTGTTTGTATTGCTATATTATGTGATGAATTAGGAATACTAGTATAAAGAGGTACATCTCTATTACCGTCTTCTAAAGATTGAGCAACACTTTGAGTAGAAGACATTGCTGAAGCTAAACGAGTGGCTGCTTGATTAACATTTTTTTCTCGTTCAGTTTTTAGTTCATTTTTAGCATCAATGTATTGCTTATCTAATTTTTCTTGATTTTTCTTAGCTTGCTTTTCTTCTAGAGTTGCTATCGACTTCTCTTCCTCTCTTTGCTTGTCTCCAAGTTCTTGGTGACGAGCAATTTCATGCTCTAGTAATGACAGATAATAAGCAATGTCTTGATACTTAACTTGTATAGCTGAAACTATTTGATTTTGTTGAGAATCAGTTACTGTTGAATATGGTGCATTAATACCATTGTTATTCTCATTATTAAAAGCATTATTTACAGTTATTGAACCAACTGTTGAAGTTACGTCTACTCTTCCTGCTCCAACACCTTGTATATTTAATGCACTAGATATAGCAGATGTATTTGAAGTAGAAATTGAATTACTATTTGAAGTATTACTTGAGGCACTAGTTGATACCACATTAGTCCCAACTTGAACTAAACCAACATTGTTTGAAATAACATTTTGTTGTATTTGCTTTTGTTGTTTCTGAAGCTTTTGTTGTTTCTCTTGCTGTTCTTTTTTTAACAGATGATCAAATGCTAACATAGAATCCGCAAATGTTGATTCTGTTAGATCTGGAAAATCAATTACAACTAATTCACTTTTTTTTTTAGGTTAAATGCTAACAATCTCAACATTGTCATCTCAAATGCTGAAACCCCATCTGGAGCAAATGGTAATTCTCTACGACCTTCAAGTACGATCTGGTAATACAATTGAAGCTCTTCTGGAGAGAATTTGTTTGCAAATTCTTTAATGATGTTTAATCTTACAGAGTAAACATCATTCTCTGAATTAGTTAACTGATACAAAGCTAGATCATGAAACAATCTTGCTAATGCAATATGTAATGAATCAAAATCAGGCGTAATACTTGAGATATTTCTTAATAGTTGTGGCAATTTGGTACTATCGTTAGATGACACGATATTTAAGATATCGTTCATATAGGTACTATCTAATGTACCTAACATGTCAGTAACATTACTTAACTCTATAGCACCGTTTCCTAATGCAATTGCCTGATCTGTTAAGCTTAATGCATCACGCATACTACCACGAGCAGCCCTTGCTAACTCATCAATGCTTTCTTCTTCAAATGAAACATTTTCCAACTCTAGAACATGCTTCAATTGAGATTTAATATCTTCAGTAGTTAATGCCTTTAATTGAAATTGCAAACAACGAGATACAACAGTAATAGGAAGCTTTTGAGGATCTGTTGTTGCCAAAATAAACTTAACATATTCTGGAGGTTCTTCTAATGTCTTTAATAAAGCATTAAAAGAACTAGTAGAAAGCATATGTACTTCGTCAATAATATAAACCTTGTATCTTCCCTTAACTGGTCTATATTGAACATTCTCTAAGATTTCTTTTGTGTCTTCTACTTTTGTTCTAGAGGCAGCATCGATTTCAATTAAATCTAAATAGCTACCACTCGCAATTGCTTTACAAGTTTCACATGTACAACAAGGTTCCGCTGTAACACCTGTTTCACAGTTTAAGCACTTCGCCAAAATACGAGCAATAGTTGTCTTACCAACCCCACGAGTACCTGTAAGTAAATATGCATGATGCAACCTACCTGACTTCATCCCGTTAGACAAAGCTGATAATACATGCTTTTGACCTACTAAATCCTCAAACTTCTGAGGACGGTACTTTCTGGCTAATACTGTGTAATCTGACATAAGAACGATAACTAGTAAAACAAATGAATATAAAACAATAATAAATAATTCAATGCATTTTAATAAAACACATAAACTAAAAATATTATAAATGATTTGCGACTAATAGAAAATATTTAAATTTGAATATTTATGATTAGGATATGTTTTAGACAAAAGTACAAATCCTATATTTAAAATTTACACATTATAGAGAAATATCTTTTAAAACAAATTAAGAAAAACTATAACTATTCAACGTTATAAGTTCTGAATAATTACTTTCTTCTGAATAAAAAATGATGATTATTTGCTAATATTGTAAGTATTGATATTATTGTTTTCTTATGCTTTCTTTCCTACTTCTTGCTTTGCTTTGATTTTCTTTTTAATATAATTCTTTGCAAATAGAAATACAACGAATAATACTATTGTAACTGCAATAATGTGCATTATACTCTGACCTAGTTGTACCTTTTTTAATAATTCTTCTAAATTACTAGCTAAGTAGTATGCAAGATAAATCCATATTGGTACAGATATTAAAGAAGCAATACCATCAATTAATAAAAAGTGTAATAATGAAATACGTCTACTCATACCAGCTGATAAGTAAATAGGTAAACGTAAACCAGGCATGAAACGAGCAAAAAATAGTACCCAAATACCATGCTTAGTAAATTGTCTTTGAACTTGAGCAAAGCGTCTAGGAGACAAAATCTTTCTCATAGGTTTGAACTTTTGGATACGGTATCCAAAAATTCTTCCTAGAATATACATAGTAGCGTCACCAAGTAACACTCCTGCAAAACATATAACTAGCATTATATGAACATTTGTTGCTTTCAATCCTGATACTAAACCAGCAGCAACAAGAATCAGATCTTTTGGAATTGGTGCGCCAAAACCACATAGAATTAGAATTAAAAAAACAAATAGGTAATTTATATACCCAAAGGATATTAGGTTTTCGGTTACCCAATTTAATAATTGTTCAGCCATAATGTTCTTATGAATGTTGTCGTATTTTTTTTGAATTTATCACTTTTTTTAAGTAATCTGGTTTAATCAAAATTTTTAATTAAATATTGAATAAAAATGCTCTTCTTGTATTTTGTAAACGTCTATAAACAAAAAAACTATTATTCACAGAATTGTTGGAAATTTAGATATTGAAAAACGGGTATAAAGTATCTCACTATTTTTTGTTTAACACATAAAATACTAGAGAACTTTTGATCCTTTTTAATGTTTATATTACCACCTATTCCGTGAATAATCTTTTTTAGTAAAACCGAAAAAGTCATGAGATTCCATAAGAATGTGCTTCTTTTGAAAACTGATGCATAACTCGAAAAAAAACAAAAAAGATCATACCTATCCAACTATCTTATAGCAAAACACTAAATTATTAGCATAACAAAAGTCGTTTCATAATATAATCAAATATTAGACAATGTTTTCTATCATAAGACAGTAGTACATATTTTACTTAAAACTAAAATACTTATGTCCAATAAAGCTCGTAATAACAGGAACAACAATACCTACTGCATGAGCAATTTCCTCTGTATAACTCCAATCAATGTGTGCTTGTAAAAACATATTTAAATATACACTTATAAAATATGTTTGAATAACTGCTACCACATTTACCAATACAAATTTAACACTTGATGATAAGACTGATGTTTTACGTTCTGTAAAGACAAAAATTCTTGATAAAGTATAAGCAATAAACATCCCTATACAATATGCTAGGACTACTGAAATATTAAAGTCTAACCACTGATTAATTACTATTCTAGAACAAAAATTACCTAAAGCAGCAATACCACCAGCCACAACAAACAAAATAAACTGTTTATTTAAGTTCATTTTCTACCATTCCTGCTATAGTTTTTGCTATTTTAATGCCTTCAGAGACACCACGATCTTCAGGATAATAATATGAAGTATCAGCTATAAACACATTATCATTCATAATTTTAATTTCAGGAATAGTTTTTAGATACTCTGGTCCGCATATTGGTTGAGCACACTTATAACGAGATACAACAATATTCAAAAAATCTTCATCATTTAGTGATGGATTTATCTTCTTAAAATATCTTATTATTTTTTCTTTAAATATATTGTCACTATCATTATAAATAGAAGTTGATATAGGCATATAATAAGGAACATATACAATATGCTGACCATCACATGGATTAAGGTTAGAATATTCTATTATTCCTGGTATATCCATTTCTGGATCATTTGTATTAAGCCAAAAATTATCACTAAGAGCTTTGGCCAATTTTACAATAATACACACTACTCCAATATTAATAGTCTTAGCAAACTTATTGCGTGCATCTTTATCTATAAATTCAAAAATTGATGGTAAATAAGGTAAAGGAATAGTGGAAACTACTGCATCAAATACTTCTGAATTGCTAATATAATTCGTTCCAATTGAAGAATCTACAACTACAGTATATTTACCATCTGTAGTTTTTAATACCGACTTAACTGGCGTACTTGTAAAAATAGTCCCTCTATTATTTATTACTTTTTCTGCCATGCCTTTAATCAACGGTTTTGATCCACCTTCTAGGTAACCTAATTTTTCCTTGAATAGATTATATCTACTTCTACCTATACGTCTAATTCTACTCCATATCCAAGCAGCTGATAACTTATCACTGTATTCATAGAATTTAAGACTAAATAAATTACTCCACAATTTTTCCCAAGCTTCTTTTCCAACCCATTTCTTAATCCAAGATGTTGATTCGATTTTATCTAAATCATCATATCTATTTCGCTTTACGGAGAAAAAAGCATGCAATCCATAACGGAATTTAGCAATTAAGCTAATCCCTCGGAATTTAAGCAAAGCAATAGGATTACCCCAAGGTTGCAATTCATTATTGAACCAAAAACCCATTGAGGTTGATCTCCAATGAAATTTATCCTCAAGTCCTAGTTCCTTCAACATTTCAAAATAGTCATAATCAGATGTACAATGAAAATGGTAGAAACGTTCAATATCGATTCCGTCAAAATCAAAACTAACGGCCATTCCTCCAATATCCTTTTCTGATTCAAAAACAGTAACAGTATATCCTTTCTTTGATAAAAAATACGCCGTTGCTAACCCCATTGTACCAGCCCCAATTACGGCAACTTTTTTACTAGACATTATTAACCTCAAATATTCTCTAAGTCATTCGCAACAACTAAAAATCTAAAACAATTTTGCTATACTTTGGATCATTAAATGTTTTGTTGATTGCATCTGAAAATTTAGTAGCCTTGATATCAAAAATTTCAGGCCAATTAATTACCTCAAATTCATCATGTGCAACTAATGCTGCTAACTGCTGTGTGGTAAAAGGAGGGTCCTTATCAAAAACAGCATAAATAGATAATAATGCATAAAATAATGAATATGGAATTTTTGTAATTAAAGTCTTTGAATTTGTTGCCTTTTTAATTTCCCTTATTATGTCGATATAATCAATCTTTTCCATACCTGATATATTATATGCACCTTCTATTTGTTTATGCATACAACTGATAACAATATTTGACATATCTCCAGCATACAGAGGCTGCCTCATAAACTCTCCATTGCCAGGAATAGGGAAAATAGGAGTCTTTTTCATAAATCTAGACAACCAACCTAAGTGTTTTCTATCAAACCAACCAAACATTAAAGTCGGACGTAATATAACACATTTTATGCCACTCTCTATAACCAACTTTTCTTGTTCCTTCTTAGTATTTGTATACCAATCGTCAGCAACAGAATTCACTACTGAAGAACTGAAATGAACTGTATATGGAATGTTGTATTTTTTTACTAATTCTATTATATTTTTAGTTGACTCAATATTATTTCTAATAAATGGCTCCAAAGATGAGGCTCCTATTTGAGCTTGCAACTGTAAAACAACATCAGCACCTTCAAATAAATCTCCCCATGAGCCTTTATCAGCTAAATCTACAGTCTCAACAACTATGTTAGGATGCATTGAGCGTAATATTTCAGAATTTCTCTTATGCTTATCTAAAACAACTAAATTTGTATATCCTTGGTTTATTAGGTCTGCAACAGTATTTTGTCCAACCAATCCCGCTCCACCAGGAATTAAAATTTTCGAATTCTTATCCATTAAATCACCTAAAATTACAATTTTATATATTTAAAAATAAAACTTGGTATATTTCTAACAACAAACATAATCAAAGCCCATTTTGTTGGAGCATAAATTACTCTCTTACCTGAACTTATCCCCTTAACAATAGTATTAGCAACATCTATTGGTTCTGCAAGTTTAGAAGATTCAATATTTTTGGTCATTTCACTCCTTGTTGGGCCAGGTTTAATTAAACAAATTCTAGGACCTTTAAGACCAAATCTATGAGTTAATCCTTGCATAAATGTTTCTATCAGCCCTTTTCCTGCTCCATACACATAGTTAGTCATTCTACCTCTATCACCAGCAACAGAACCTATTACAGCAATCGTTGATTTTGTGCAATTTTGGAGTTTTTCAGCAAAAGCTTCTGCAAAAAGAACAGGTGAAACCCCATTCACTTCTAAAGCTTCTTTAGTTAAAACTAAATTTTCTTGACACAATTTTTGTTCAGGCATATACCCATGAGCAATAAGCACCAAATCAGGAAGATTTACTGCAGCTTGTTCATCCACTAATTTTTGAATTTCTTCAACATTCGTAAAATCCATTGTTTTTAATTCTATAGAGGTGATTTTACTCCCTCTTACCTGTATATCTTTCTTAATACTCTCAAGTTTTTCTAAATTTCTACCTACAAGGACAAATTCTCTTGTGTTATTCTCTGCAAGTATTCTTGCACAGTTATGTGCTATTACTGATGTAGCTCCAATTATTACTACTTTACTAAAAAATTTCATTACTTTATACTCCTAACAATCTTCTAGAAAGATCTGAACTAATTTTAGGATCTTTGTACTTTAAAAATTCTTCTATGCTATTTTTGTATCCCTCTTCAAAAAGGTCTTTTGGTTGTCTAGCATCTTTTGCTAAATAAAGTCTTCCATGCGCATTTCGAACAATAGCATCTAACCTATCTAATAATTGAAGTGTACTTACACCTTTATTTGGAAAATCAAGAGCATAGGTAATTCCTTTATACGGAAAACTCATAATGCCCTCACATTGATAATCACCAAATGTTTTTAAAACTCCAAGAAAAGAACCTTGTCTTGACTTTGCAATTTCCTTTTGTACCTCACGTACTGCTTCTAAACCATTTTCCATAGGCACTACAAACTGATACTGATAAAACCCTTTTGGACCGTATATATAATTCCATTGTAATATATTGTCTAAAGGGTAAAAAAACTTTTCGTAATGAACCTTCATTGATTTCTTTAAAGTTTGAGCAAAATAATACATCTTATTAAAACCCCAAAGACTCAATTGGTTAACTAATGAAAAAGGCATCATAAACGGAACCATTAAATTACGGTTAATCTCAGAGTATCCGGTGTCTTTTGCGTTATTCCCTCTCATAAAAATACCACGTTGACCATTACCACTTATACAGTCTATCCATGATACAGTATGTTCATATCCAACTTCTGAAGTATTTGCTAATTCAAAAAATTCATCTAAATTTGCATAAGGAATATTTTCAGCATCAACCCAAGGTCCTGATACCTCTCTAAGTTTCATTGTCGCTTGAATGATAAAACCAGTAAGCCCTATACCGCCAATAGTAGCTCTAAATAAACCTTCGTTTTCGGTACGACTACAGTTTAATATCTCTCCATCACTACGCACAAGAACAAAACTTTCCAGATTATTACCAAACGTACCAAAACGATGATGATTTTTGCAATGAACATCATTAGCAATAGCACCACCAACAGTAACCAATTGCGTACCAGGAGTAACAGGAAGCATAAAACCACGCTTTACCAAAAAACGCTGAATATTTTTTAGTAACATGCCCGCTTCACAAGTTATAGTTTTCTTTTCAGGATTAAAATCTATAATTTTATCAATAAAATACGATGATAAAAGTTCTTTGCCAGTGTTTGTACATACATCAGCATAACTTCTACCATTTCCTCTAGGAAGGTAAGGTGATTTTACATCTTTGACTAATTTTTGAATAATTCCTGTTGAAGCATATGTAACATCAGCATATGATTTTTCCAATATTCCCCAAGCAGACATATTTATCATAAAACCCCTCCCAAAAAGAAAACAATAGCAAAACAAATACCTGCAAGAAGACTTCTTTTATCCTTTATTGAAAAAACCACAGGATCCTCAAGCATCTCACCTCTAAATGATTTCAAAAACAAATAACTAATCCAATATATAAGAATTGGTAAAGAACAAAGAGTTATGTAAATATTACCAAAAGTTGCTTGTATTACAGGATCTTTTATATAAAGAACAAATATTAAAATAGATAAAAATCCCGAAGCCAATCCAGCTTGTCCAACATAATCAAGATCCTCAACCACGTAACCTCTACCACCTGCTTTCTTTTTATTATCTCGTTTCGCGTTAAATAATTCAGCATATCGTTTTATAAAAGCTAAAGACAAGAAAAAAAACAAACTAAAAATCATTAACCATTGAGAGTGTGGTAAGCCTGTAGCTAAACACCCTGCAATAATTCTTCCTGTATAAAGAATAGATAACGTTAAACAATCTACAATAGCAACTTTCTTTAGAATAAATGAATACAAAACAGTTATAATAAAATAAGCAGTAAGACCAATGAGAAAATTCTCCCCAATTAAGCAAGCAACTATATAACTTCCCCCTATAAATAAAGGAATGTTAAAAAAAGCAAAAGGTATTGGAATATTACCTGCTGCTAATGGTCTATTCTTCTTTGTTCTATGCTTTCTATCATTTTCTAAATCAAGCAAATCATTAGTTATATAGACAGAACTTGCAAGTAATGAAAATGCTACAAAAGCTCCTAAAGCCGCTAAGACATGTTCAACTAATGGTAATGAATGAGAAGCTAATAATGGAGTAAAAACTAAAAGATTCTTTACCCATTGATGCGCTCTAATCATTTTTAGAAATGACTTAACTTTCTTTTTTTTCTTATTAAGTTTATTTTCAAGGTTTATAGTATTTGAATTTAACTTTTTACAACATTCAACTAAACTCTTAGAACAATTAACACAAAAAGCCTGTTCAGACTTTTCCCAAATAGCCAAATCAACAGAAGAATTACCTACATAATCAAACTTTTTTTCGCCAAATTTTTTAACAAGAAAATCAGCCTTGTTACTGCCTGCAAGATTGATATCATTAGGTTTGCAAATAGGAGTAAAAAAAGAAAAATTCTGTTCAATTTTCTCACAAATACTACCATTACTAGCAGAAACTAGGAAAATATCACAACCTTGTTCTTTCTTAGAATGACAAAACACGACAACATCCTCATTGTAAGGCAATGCAGAAACATCAAAATCAAAGTTCTCAGCTAATTTTGACTTTAAAAGTACTTTACCTCCGATTAAAAGCCAAAATATACAACTAAAAATTACCAAAGGATTTTTCTTAAACTTAAATAAAAAACTTTCATATAGCATATCTGTCTTTACAAAAGTTCCGTCAAGATCAACACAAAGTATTTTATTCATCGTGTGTTCCTAATATAAATAATTACTGAACAATAACATTATATTCTTCCGCTTTATATCCTGTCTTACAATCTTCCCCAACTGTAATAAGTTCAGCCTTATAGTTACCTTTTTGGAAATTTTTCAAATTAATTTTAATGCGAAAGCCACTATATAAAGCCATTTTATTTCTAAATAAATCAACTACATCTGGTCTTTTAAAAATAGGCGCATAATATTCATTGTTATTTATCTTGAAAATAGTCCCACAAGGAGAATTTTTGGAAATTGGATCTAGAGACCATCCACCTAAAGCAATATGTCTACTATTATTAGATATTATTATTTGTTTTACTTTTTCATCCTGAAAATTATGGCTATCATTCAATACGCATCGCTCTGAAGATTTATTCATACTCCAACATCCAAAATAACCTTTCTTATATACGAGTTCATCAGAATTAATAGCTCCTACGTACCATTTCATACTCTTCTTCCAGTAATTATATCCAAGTTTTTTTTCAGAAACCTGAAGTATATTTAAAGCCAAATCTATTTTTGGATATACAGTAGTTGTAGAAATTAAAGTCTTATTATTGTTTAAATATGTTACCCCCTCTCGAAAACAATTAACATAAACACTTAATGAACATAAAAAAGCAACAAATACTAACACTAATTGTTTCTTATTCGTTGGTTCAAAAACAATTATAAATTTAACATATATAAGAGACCAAAATAAAATTGAGTATATGCTATACCTTGAAGATAATGCATGCTCCACTCCATAACTAACTCTTGACAATGCTGTTGTAAATGCTATCCCAATTGCAAATATAATACTCCAAAAAACAAAAGGAGACTTTAGATACAAAGTTTTGATTTTAAAGAAAAATAATGGAACAGCTATAATACCTAGACTTAGTGAAAAATCATGATTTCTTAATACTCCTCCTATAAATAACAAAACAAACTCACACAAGTCTATACACGTTTTCAGAGACGGAACAAAAACTGGAACATTACTAGGTCTAGTATATGAAACAAAATATGATAATAAAATAAATATTGAAGAAATATTATATATAAAAAATTTTCTTATATCACGATTTAATACTGTATAAAGAAAAATAAGTGGCACTAATACAAGCCCCCCGCCACCTGTATATATTGATAATACAAGAGTAAATAAAGTACCAAAAATCTTATGCTTTACCAATAAATGAATCGTAAGAAAAGCAAAGAATAATTGAAAATATTGTTGTATACTACACATGGCCCATGTCATACATTCATGATGAGCAAATGATGTCATTATCACAATAATTGGAATAGTATATACCCATGCATAGCCACTATCACGAACGTATTTTACCAACAAATAAATAGAAAGGAACCATCCTATATTACCAATCAATATTAAGTAATAAAAATTAACATTACCAAAAGCATAATATTGAATTATTTCAATTATTCTATTAAAAAATAATCTGTGTTCATTGTGTTGCGAAAACAAAGATGATATTTTATCTTTTGTCGAACTTTCACAAAAATTATTCAAATACCCCAAAACTGCATCATAATCATCCCAAAAGGGATAATTACTTGAAAAAGACAAAACAACTCCTATATAAAGAATAATACATAAAATACCAATTACAATTCCAAACCTTGTAAATGCTTTATTACATAATAACAAAAAATGTTCTTTATCTTCCATAGTACCTCTTTTCTCTATCATGAATTATAGTAACTATTAAGCTCCATAAAATAATGATTAGCTAGTCCAACTAAAATTTGAGATCATTTATTACATGCTTATTATCAATGCTCAAATAAAACATTATGTTTTGGTCGCCTTTAGTCCTACCATACTCTAGTAAACACCAAAGACATTAGCTTTAAACTTTATATTGCAAATTTATCTCTTAGCCTTTTTATTAGTAAGTGTAACAACAAAATTATATATTAAAAAGCATACACTTACCTTGAACTTATTTGTCGTTCAATCAAACAACAATCATAAAAAATCTCTAGACACTCAAGTCTAGGCTCATTAAAATGTTTAAGTTTTTTTATTGATTTTAACATTCTTCATAAATCAATCATTTTTTTGTTCTTTCTATATATTAAAGTTATACCCGTCAAGATATAAACAACTTAAACAAAGAAAAGTTACGTCTTGTGAATTATATAAACAATACAATCAAATTTCAAGAATCTTATAAGTGACAAAATTAAAAGGGTCTTGCTAAAAAAATGTGTGATCAAAATGTCCTTGTGCAATCTTTCTTGATTCATGCATTAGTTTCAAGAAGAAATACAGGTCATTTGGAAGCCCAGAAGTATGTTAGAAATCGAGAGCACAAAAAATAATGATTGAGACTAAAAATTATGAAACGATTTTTTAGCAGTACCTTAATTTTCATGGTCTTACCTTACAATTGGGTTATAGTATAAAATGATAATAAAAATAAAATTAGCGCTGATAAAATAAAAAGTGTTTTATACAGTTTACGACGATTTTTAAGTTTATTTATTCTTTCGCAAAGCTCTCTTTCTTTTAGCTCAAATTTTTGTTTTTCAGCTAGAGTTACTTCTAAATCAGATATTTGATTTTGGATTGTATTAAGATTATACATAAAAATTTTCATATTACTTTTAATATCGCCAAATCTCTTTATACTTTCTTCTAAGTATGAAATTTTTTTAGAATTATTATCTAACTTTTGTTTAGTAATATTAATTGTATTATTTAGTTCTCCAAATAAGTTTTTTATATTTTCTTCTATATATGTAAGATGTTGAGAATTATTATCTAGCTTTTGTCCTGTAGTATTAGTTAATTCAGCCAAAACTTTATCACGGTAATTTTTTATGTAATCTGGAGCATTAGTTTCGTTTATAATAAGTTTTTGGTAATTATGTTTAAGTATCTCTTCTGAAACAAGCTTTGATTTTGATATAGTCATAACATATTGACATACGAAGGAATGCCAATCTTTAAATAAATAATACTTAATATCATCTGAAAGTTGAGAATAAGGATCATTAGGTTGCCATGCAACTTTATTATGAAAAGTAAATTTACACTCTTCAACCTTTAACCCAATAGATGACAAACCAGATGATATACTTTTATGAGTAAATAAATGAATATGTGTTTCATCTAACAACCCAAACGGGGTATAAGTAAAATCGTTCACTAAAAGATTAGATTTAATACTCATATGAGCAATGTTAGGAATGGAAGCAATAATCCTTCCATCTTCCTTTAAATAAGATTTTAAGATGTTTAACGAATACATCGGATAACGTAAATGTTCTAAAACATCACCACAAACTATATAGTCAAATTTACCACTATATTGCGAAAAACTATTATCAGTTATTTCGTCTAGATTAAACTGATGAATACTTTCATATGCGCCCGTTTCTAAAGCAATATCAATAGAACTTTGATTGTATTCTAATCCATACATTGTGGCATTTCTGTGCTCTTTTAAAGCAACTCCAAAATCCCCACAAGCACAACCTACATCAAGAATTATACAATTGTCAGATATATAGGAAAGAGCTATTACTCGTGGATCTCCTATATTGTTCAAGTTTAGGTTCGTTTTATATATCTGAGAACGATTATTCATCTGAATTAACCTTTATTGTTTTTCTACCTTCTCTTTCCCCCCATCTTAGATAATGAACTAAAGGATTAATACCTGCTTTTTTAACATCAGGGTTTTCAAGTAAATACTTATTATTATCAAACAATTTATTTATATTGTACTCAGCTTTTTTTATTATTTCTAAAGGAATTAGTTCTGTTCTTGTAACAAATAAAAATAAAATAGATTCACTATCTTTTAATTTTTTATACAAGCGATCAATTCTTCTATTATATTTAACAGAAAAATCATTAAATACGTCACTAATGGATTTTGATTTTGGAAAATCATGTAAATATTGAAGGCCAGTTCTTTTGTTTCTTACATTTCTATGTTTATTTTCTGCTTGTTGAAATTCTTCAAAATCCTCTAAATTCAAAAAATTTTCAAAATTATTGCATATAAGATTAATTTTTCCTTCAAAACCACCTATTCCACATTTATCAAAAAGATTACCTCCAGACCAATCAAATACATTACTTTCTCCCTGTAATTTAAGCTCTTTTAAAACAATTGCAACATGACAACAATGTCCCAAACTAACAATATAATCATAGTATTTCATTATTTTAACTCTCTAAACTATTGAATCAATTTTCATAATACGTAAATTCCTTTGCTTCATAAGCATTTAACCTACAAACTAAAGCTGGCAATCTTTCTATAGCGTGAGCAATAGTTCCTCCTACACCTATAGGTTCAGGTGGAAATTCTTCTAATTCTAAGTTTAAATCAAATAAAGGTTGTAAAGCTTTTGGTCTATACCACATCATTGTACCTTCTGAGAAAAATAAATCTTTTCTTCCAACTAAATATTCAAACCCCATACGTTCAATCAAATCATTAATCATATGTTCTTCACCAAACTCTCCCATTTGGCTCACTCTATTTGAAATACACAACTCTTTTAGCTTTGGAAAAACTTTAGGGAAAACACACCCTAACTTTTCATCAAGAGAAAATAAATTAAAAATATTTATTACAGCATCTTTATTTAATAAATTATTTAATAAATGACGTCGCCATTCATCTCCACAACCAATATGTTTAGAAACTTTACTTTGAACATGACAGAATAAATCATATTTATTTTGTTCTTCTTTAGTTCCTATTAACCAAGGAGCAACATCACGTCCCTTGTTTTCAACTACTTTAATTATAAGTTTATTCAAGTTAGGAATAGTTTCTGAAAAAATATTTTTTACTATATTTAACTTTTGGTTATCGCAAATTGTAACGATCAAGTCGAATTTTTGAGGGAAATCTTTTAAATATTCTAAAAATTCATACCCCAAAACAACATAATACAAATGAATATGGATACCTATCTTAAGACTATTGTTTATTAAATATGCAGGAGCCTTTATTTTATTATTCGGATTTTCAAAACCGGTTTGAACAAAAGGATTTTCCCAATTTAAATTTTTTTGTACTTTATAAGCTAAACTTTCTACAAACGGCGTAAATACTGTGTCAGGAAATTTAATATTATCTAACAATGAAATTTCGTTATAAGGAGAATATTGCACACTATGTACCATTATACTTTGTAAAGCACATGTATCTGTTATTTTCATATATTGTAAATATGAACCGAACATTTTACAAATATTATTCATGTATTTAGAAGTTTCTGTTTTTATCCTTTCGTATTCTTCAATCATTTGGGAGAAATATTTAGATTCTTCCATAATTGGAATATTGTTTTTAAATCCTAAACAACCTCCCTCTAGTGGAGAAAATAATTCTTCATAAATTAAATGTTGACTAATAAAAGATCTGTCTTCATTCATTAATAAAAATGTTTTAGAACCAGTTTTCTCATCAAATTGTTTATTTTTGCACTCTTCCCATAAATATATTTTATCAAATATTTTCCCTGTGATATTACTCAAAGATTGAGAAATACTGCCACTATAACCACAATCAAATATAATTTCCTTATCAGAACCTGAACAAATACTATCATAATATTTTTTACTTTCATTGCTATGTTTTTTATAATATTCATCCAATTCATTCTTATATCTACATAAAACAGAAATTATTTTTTGTTTCTCTTTTACAAAGTCAAGTTGTCTTTCATTATCTGACAGAGATAAAAGAATTTTATCTTTTAACTCTTTATCAAAGATATACGCATCTAAAAGATTTTCAATAGTATATTTCTGTTGTTCATATACTAAACAATTATGTAAATAATCAAAGAAAGATGCGTATTGACATGAATAATAGGCTCGTCTTCCAGCATAAACATATTTTGATGGTTTTACTTTTATATATTTTGCAATTATATCATATCCTAATTTAGGTAAAAAACCATCTCTTGAAGCAAATAAAATTTGATTATAATTATTTTGAATATTTTCATTTGTAGCAATTGAACTTGCTATATGAAAAATAACAGGAGCAATACTTAGTTTAATCATTGAAGCAAAATCAGCATAAAATGCAGGTTGATTTTTAACTTTTGTTAGATCTTTAAAATATTCATTTATAGTAAATCCAATCAAAATTCTACACATTGGATCTGGAGAAATATTATTAATAAATACATTGTATATTGAACCGTCTGAAAATACTATGTTTTTAATTGACGGATAGTATATTGGTGTTATGTTTTTTTCTAAAGCTTTTATATAATCAGAATTATAATTATCCCCAATATGAACAATGTTTGATGTTTTTTCATTTTCAATAATAACATCATATAAGTCTCCGGTATCCTTGCGTGCTTTATACTCGTTTGAAACATATACTTCATCTATATGATCATATCCATTTTGAACAAGTATTTCTTTTAAAAAGTCACTACTTAAATACATATCAGATGTTGCTATTATGCGTTTATTTAATTTAACAGCATATTGATAAATAGTATAAATATCATCACGCTTAGATAAAAATTGTTGTTCGCACTCTAATTCCTCTTTTTTCATTAATTCAACTTCATCATTTAATAAATTATATTTTTCCTTAATAAAGTTATAAATATCATCAATGTTTGCATTAACAACATTAAGTTCAGATTCCGCTGTCATTCTATATTTTAAAAATTCCAAACCATGTTGGTCTTTAATTTTTTTATCTACTAAATAAAATATATCCGTAGGTTCGATTACAGGACGAAGTAATAATGTATCAAAAATATCAAAGCTAATAACTTTAACGTCTTTCGATGATATTATCTTTTTTATTGTCTCAATATCAATTATACCTTCTTTGATTTTTTTATATTCTTTCTTTATAGACATAATATTAGTTTGTGGTATTGTTTTTGCTACTAATTGTCGACCTTCATATTTTCCAAACATTTCATAGTGATATAAAGGACATACATTCGCCCCCTTCACATCTTGGTTTATATCTAAATAATCTTTTGTATTAAATAATAAACTAGGATTTCTTCCTTCTTTCCATCCATATTTAACATAGTGTCTAGCTGCACTCATTTCCTTTTTATGTGTAGCAACATCAGGGTATTGTTCTAAATACCACTTATCATCAAATAATTGAGATCTTTTTACAATCTCAATTTCAAATTTTCGATTATATCTTCTCTCACTAATCAAATGAAAAAAACGAGCTATTTTAAGTAATTTTAGTTTCATTTCAAATACCACTCCAAAGTTTTTACTATTTCAGTGTCAAAGTTTTCATCAGCTTTTAAGCAAATAACAGTTTCAAGCTTGAATATATTAAAAGCATTGCGGGAAACATGTCCGGCACTAACTTACATATTGGTAATTAATTCTTAATATCATTTCACTTTTATACGAAAGACTACATCAAATCACACAATTGGCTTTTACTGTCGTAACGTTATTACAATCGTTTCGGCAAACGTTTATCTGTCTATAAATATAAAAATATCTGTCACTTTAGATGTTTATAAATGTTTATTCTTAACACCTTTATTGTATGTTTTTTTTCAGTTTCTCTATTCTCATAAAAGAATCGTGAATAATCCTTTAATATCTCTATTGCTTCTTTCTTTAAATTTCTATAAGCAATTTTTTTTATCTTTCCATTATTGCTATTGGCTAATACACCAAACAATCTCTCAAATGTATGTGCTAATGTACAGTCTATATCTGACATGTTATTTCTACTATCAACAAAAGACTCAATTGTATATTTATTTTGTATTAGCTTAAATATGCTAGTCCTTGCCCAAAAAATTGTTCCCGCACAAAACTCAATTGATTCAACTGCAGGTAACGAAATTTTATTTAAAATTTCATTTACCTTTTTTATGTGTTTCTTGTAATAAAACTCATCTGAGGTTGTACAATATTTACTTGATACCATATTTACATCTAAATTCTTTTTAAAGATAGAAAATATTTTTGATATAGTACTTTTATTTTTTAATACAGAATCTATTAAAAGTTCAGACCAATCCTTATCAGTATAATTAACACCATTAAGTGCTGTCACATTAGAGCCTTTTTCATTCTTAGTATGAATTTTTAACACTAAGTCATAGGAATCTAAATCTATGCTATTTATAACATGTACAAATGGTCCGATGTCATAACCTATATTTTGTACTGTTATGATTTTACATTTATTAGCAAGGTTATATTTATCTAACGAAGTTTGAACTAATTTTAAATTTGATTTCCCTAGTTCAGTCTCATTATTAACAACAGATGATGTTAAATAAATCGTAAAAAAACATTTAGAGTTGTTTAACAAGGATATTCTTTCTAAATACTTGTCTAATAAATCCATGTAATATAAGTGAAAATGTATAGCTACTCTGAACAAAATTTTACTATCCTAAAATTAAGCCATAATCATTGTTTTACAAAAGTCATTTTTTTAATCAAAACTATAGCCTTAGTCTTATACAACAACTCAAATACTGTTAAATTATCTTTAGCTTATTACTATTACCTATTATATTTTAGCTACTTTATAATCTTCTCCAAACTATCCAACCAATGAGGAACATCAATCTCAAAATCATTCTTTATCTTTGATTTGTCTAGTACGCTATAATAAGGTCTTGTAGCTTTTGTAGGATAAGATTCTGTTGGAATAGGATTTACTTTACATGGGAGATTTGATAGCTTCATTATAGCTTTTGCAAAATCATACCATGAGCAAACACCTTCATTAGAGTAGTGGTACACTTCTTTTATGAAGGTAGTATTGTTTTGCTTTTGATTTGCTTGTAGTTTATTAATAATAGTTACAATAGCTCTCGCTAAATCATTCGCAAGTGTAGGGGTTCCAACTTGATCTGCTACAACATTTAACTCGGCTCTTTCTTTACCTAACCTTTGCATTGTTTTTACAAAATTATTACCATAGATTGAGTATAGCCATGATGTTCTAATAATAATAGCATTCCCCTTTGCACTAGCAAGAAGTTGTTGTTCACCTTCTAGTTTTGTTTTTCCGTAAACAGAGATAGGATTTGTTTTATCATTTGGGGTAAGTGGTTTATAAGCGGTACCATCAAATACATAATCTGTCGAAACATGAATAACCGTTTGTACTCCACTTAATGCAATATTCTTTGGTCCCTCAACATTGATTTTTTGAGCAAGTTCTAATTCATCTTCTGCTTTGTCAACTGCGGTATAAGCCGCACAATTTACAATACAATCAATATTATTATCACTTACATACGCCTTTACAGCTTCAAGATCTGTTATATCTAATGCATCTGTTGTTCTATTATCT
Source organism: Ruminobacter sp. (assembly GCA_036311285.1). Lineage (GTDB taxonomy): Bacteria > Pseudomonadota > Gammaproteobacteria > Enterobacterales > Succinivibrionaceae > JAXJQF01. Next base: position 24,148 of record JAXJQF010000063.1, read on the forward strand.
TCCGTTGTAGCAACAACATCTGTTAGCTTTACATGTTCTAAAGGTAATAGCTCTGTTAAGCATCTTCCTAATTGACCATTTGCACCTGTTACTAAAATCATTTTTAAATAACCTACTATTTGTTACTAATCTGTTTTTTATTAGCCATTAAATCTATTAGTCAAGTACCACTCAACAGTCTTTACAATCCCTGTATCAAAAGTTTCGTCAGCTTTCCAACCTAACTCATTTTCAAGTTTAGTAGCATCAATTGCGTATCTAAAATCATGACCTGCTCTGTCTTCTACAAAAATAATTAAATCTTTATAGCTCTTACCATTTGCTCTTGGTCTTTCTTGGTCTAAGATTTCACATACTCTATTAACGATTACAATGTTAGTCCTTTCATTTCTTCCACCTACATTATAAGTTTCACCAGACTTTGCTGTATGATAAATTAAATCAATTGCTTTACAGTGGTCTAATACATATAACCAGTCTCGAATGTTCTTACCTGTACCATATACAGTTAAACTTTCTTCATTTAAAGCTGACTTAATAATATGTGGAATTAACTTTTCTTCATGTTGCTTAGGACCGTAATTGTTAGAACAGTTTGATGTTGTTACGTTCATACCATATGTATGATGGTACGCTCTAACGATAAAGTCTGAACTAGCCTTTGAAGCTGAGTATGGACTGTTTGGTGCATATGGTGTTGTTTCTTCAAACATACCAGTTTCACCTAAAGTTCCGTATACTTCGTCAGTAGAAATATGGTGGAAGCGACAATCTTCATAGCCTTCTTTAACATTGTTAGGTCCTGTCATCCAAT